>CALWNO010000004.1 GCA_944382785.1 uncultured Gemmiger sp.
TTTTCGCCGGGGCGGGCCCCCAGCTTTTTGCGGATGTTGGCCATGTTCACCTGCAGCTTTTTCACGCTGCCGGCGTCCGCCGTGCCCCACACACCCTGGATGATGGCGGAATAGGTCATCACCTTTCCGGCGTGCTGGGCCAGCAGGGCCACAATGTTGTATTCGGTCTGGGTCAGGCGCACCGCCTCCCCGTCCAGGCTCACGTCCCGGGCGTCGTAGTCGATGCGCAGTCCCCGCACCTGGAAGCACTCCCCGGGGGCGGCGGGGCCGGGACGCCGGTCCCGCAGGGCCGCCCGCACCCGGGCCAGCAGCTCCGCCGTGCCGAAGGGTTTGGTAATATAATCGTTGGCACCCAGGTCCAGGGCCTCCACCTTGTCCCGCTCGTCGCTGCGGGCGCTAAGCACCAGGATGGGCGCCGCGCCCCCTGCCGCCCGCACGGTGCGGATGAACTGGGTGCCGTCGGCGTCGGGCAGGCCCAGATCCAGCAATACCAGGTCCGGGCAGTGGGAAGAGAACATCATCTCCCCCTGGGCGCAGGTGGCGGCGGTGAGCACCTGGTAGCCGTTGCTTTCCAGAATGGCCCCCATGAAACTGCGGATGTTGGCCTCATCGTCAATGATGAGCACCTTGTATTTGTTGTTGCCCACCGTTCAGTCCTCCTTGTCGGCGGAATCGGCGTCGGGGTCCAGGTCCAGGGCGAAGCGGAACACCGCGCCGCCCTCCGGACGGTTGCCCCCTGTGATGGTGCCTCCGTGGGCCCGGATGATGGTGGCGCATACCGAAAGCCCGATCCCCATATTCTTATGGCCATCGGCCCCGTCCATCCGCCCGTCAAACAGACCGTCCAGCCGGTCCCGGGGGATGCCGCAGCCGTTGTCCGCCACCTCAAAGACCGCCTTGTCCTCCCTGCAATAGACCCGCAGCCACAGTTCGGTCATGCCCGCGGCGTGCTGCACCGCGTTTTCCAGCAGGTTGATGATGACCTGCTCGATGAGCACCGCATCCATGGGAATGCTGAGGAACTCCTCCGGAATGTCCACCTGCACCTCCTGGCCGGGATACCGCTTGCGGAACTTGATGAGCACACTGTCGATGAGCTCCTCCAGCACGGTGGGGGTCTTGACGATGCGCACCTTGCCCCCGTCGATGCGGGTGACCGAGAGCAGGTTTTCCACCATCCGGATGAGCCAGTCCGCCTCCTCCCGCACCTCTCCCAGCAGCTTGATCTGCTGAGCCTTGGGCAGGCGGTCGTAGTTTTCGATGATGGCGGAACAGGACCCGTAGATGGTGGTCAGGGGGGTGCGCAGGTCATGGGAGATGGCCCTTAACAGGTTGGCCCGCATGGATTCCCGGGCGGTCTCGCTGCGCACCTGTTCCTGGCGCTTGCGCTGGGTGGTGAGGGTGCTGGTGATGATGGTCACCGCCAGCATGATGGCGGTGGAGAGGATGTTTTCCGGCACGGTGAGATTAAAGACGAAATAGGGTGCGGTAAACACATAGTTCACCGCCAGCACACTGATGAGGGAAGCCGCAATGCCGAAGATGTACCCGTCGGTGACCAGGGCGATGAGATCCACCGCCAGCACAAAGATGGCGGGCACCAGGGTCTGGGAGGGGGTGGCCTGCTGGAGCAGCCAGCACCCGGCCAGGGCCCCCGCCAGGATCAGCAGGGTGAGGGCCGTATCCCGCACAGCGGCGCGGGGATGGAACATAGGGTCTTTTCCTCCTTTGGGGCGTTGCCGACTTTATTATACCATGCCCGGGGCAAAGATACGGCTAAAAGCGCCGTGGCGTGGATTCCTTACAGCCTACCACGTTTTCCCCATTCTGGCAACCCCCTGTAAAAAGAGCCGTTTCCGGCGCTGAGGCGCCAAAAACGGCTTTTTTGTTCTGCCAGGAATCCGCCTTACTTGGCGGCGCATTCCGCACACAGACCGGTCACGATGAAGTTGAAGCTCTCCGCCTTGATGCCCGGGCAGGAAGCCACCAGCTCGCTGAGTTTGTTGGTGGATACCGGCAGATTGCTCACCCGCTTGCACTTGCGGCAGTACAGGTGCTGGTGCTCGGTCAGTTCCCAGTCGAAGCGGTCTGCCTCCCCGGGGACGCCGATGCGCCGCAGCTTGCCCGTTTCCACCAGCAGATTCAGGTTTCGGTACACCGTGCCCAGGCTCAGATGCGGACAGTTCTTCCGCGTGAGCTGGTAGATCTGGGCGGCGGTCATGTGCTCCCTGGTCTTCTGGATCGTCTCGATGATCAGTTGTCTTTGCCACGAATAATTCATTTTTTCTCACCAACCTGTAAACTGGCGGACACAGCAGGTCCGCATACACAATAAATAATATACTTATCAACGTGCGACCGTCAAGATAAATCGCGAGAAAATCCCGTTTCCCGCCCGTTTTTTCCCCGCCGGGCTTTCTTTCCCGGGCGGGGTGTGCTATACTGGTAGCTACAGCAAACGCAAGGAGGTCTTTTGCCATGCCGGGTTTTGTGATCCTGATCCTGGTGTTCGCGGTGCTGGCCGTGGCCATCGTCTTTATCTCCAACCAGGAGGGCGGCTGGCACGGGGGCTGCGGCGGCAACTGCGCGGCCTGCCGCCACCGCTGTGAGGACGCCACCGACCCCACCCCCACCGAACACAAACAGAACTGATCCAGAGGCTCCCGGCTTGCCGCCGGGGGCCTTTTGTGTCCGGCACAAGGGCTCAGGCCGTGGCTTCCCCGATGATGTCCGCAATGGCGGCGGCATCGGTGCCGGTGAGGCGCCAGGTATAGGTGATCTCGCTCACCGCCATCTCTCCGGCGCCGGTGTCGGCCCCCTCCATGTCCTGGGCGGCGGGCTGCCGCACCCGGGAATAGGTGGTGCAGGCCACCGCCCTGCCGTTTTCCACCTCAATGGTGTACCGCAGCTCCTCATATTCCGCCTGTTCGGCGGTTTCCAGCACCTGGCGGCGGTCCTGAGCCTCCTCGGTCAGGCCCCGGGCTTCCAGGGCTTTGATTTCCTCCTCCATGGCGGAAAGCTGCTCTTCGATCATGGCGGGGAAGGCCCCTTCCCCGATTTCCACCGTGTACACCCCGTCGGATTCGGTGACGGTCACGTCCTTTTCCTCCTCCGGCCAGCTGACCAGAGGCATCCAGGACAGGTTGGCCGCCGCCGCAATGCCGGTGTCGTCCTCGGCCCAGGACTCCCCGTCAAACCAGTAGTACACCCCGTCAATGAGGGCGGAACCGTTCTCGAACAAAGGGTCTCCGTTCACATCGTAGGTGGTCATCTTCTGCATGGCGTCGTCGCCGGTACGCCACATCCGCTGGGTCATGCTCAGCCCGTCGGCGGCGGCTTCCCCCTGCACCGTCATTCTGGTGTCGGCCACCACGGCGTAGTCGGGCAGGGCGGCGGTGGCGGACAGAGCGGCCAGTGCCTCCGCCGCCGCGGCGCTGTCGTGCCGGGAACAGCCTCCCAACGACAGGCACACCGCCAGCAGCAGGGCCGGCGCCAGAATGGAAAAGGGAATTTTCATGGGGTGCACCTCCTTTTTGCACGAAACTGCGAACAACTCTAATTTCAGTATACCTTGCCCCGGCCTGTGGCCGCAATATACAGGCTGGCCAAAAAACACCGTCCCCTTTTGGCGGCCTGTACAGCCTTTTGGCGGCCGGTGAGCCGGATTTTTTCCTGTAATCTTGTAAAAGGAGTGGTAAACCTTGTTGCAACCCTTGCAAAAGGCCTTCAAGACCAGCCTGCCGGTGCTGGCGGGCTACCTGGTGCTGGGCGCCGGGTTCGGCATGATGATGAAAGCCGCGGGCTACAGCGTGTTCTGGGCCCTGGCCATGAGTGTGTTTGTCTACGCCGGGTCGATGCAGTACGCGGCGGTGGGGCTGCTCAGCGCCGGGACCGGACTTCTGCCCCTGGCCCTGACCACCCTGATGGTCAACGCCCGGCATCTGTTTTACGGCATCTCCATGCTGGAGCCCTACCGCAAGGCCGGGAAAACCAAACCCTACCTGATCTTTGCCCTCACCGACGAGACCTATTCCCTGGTGTGTGACGGCAA
The DNA here is from genome assembly GCA_944382785.1 of uncultured Gemmiger sp. Classification (GTDB taxonomy): domain Bacteria; phylum Bacillota; class Clostridia; order Oscillospirales; family Ruminococcaceae; genus Gemmiger. The sequence continues at coordinate 4,052 of CALWNO010000004.1, forward strand.
ACGCAGCATCCGGGACTGCCTGCTGCTCTCCGCCCTGGACCAGGCGTACTGGGTGGCGGGCAGCGTACTGGGCGCCCTTTTGGGGGAGGTGCTCCCCTTCTCCACCGAGGGGGTGGACTTTGCTTTGACCGCCCTCTTCCTCACCGTATTCACCGACCAGTGGCTGCACAGCAAGTCCCACTTTCCCGCCCTCTGCGGGGTGGGGGTGTCGGCGGTGTGTCTGGCCGTGTTCGGGCCCGACCGGTTTCTGCTGCCGGCCATGGCGGGCATCACCGCCCTGCTGCTGGCGGGCAGCCTCTGGCAGAAACAGGACCCGCAGAAGGAGGTATCCCCCGATGAGTGATCCTTTGTATCTGGCGGCGGCGGTGGCCGTCATGGCCCTGGTCACCGCCGGGCTGCGGTTTGCCCCCTTCCTTTTATTGGGCGGGCGGCGCACCCCCAGGCTGGTGGTCTATCTGGGCAAGGTGTTTCCCAGCGCCACCGTCGGGATGCTGGTGGTGTACGGTCTGAAAGGCATCTCCTTTTCGGCGGCGGGGGGCTTTGTGCCCCAGCTGCTGGCCGGAGCGGTGGTGGTCATCAGCTATGTATGGAAACGCAATTCCCTTGTGAGCATCGTGGGGGGTACGGCGGTCTACATGGTGCTGGTACAGACGGTGTTCTGACCGCCTTTTGCCGCCTTGCGCAACGGGGCCAAAGCGGGTATACTAGATTTAACTATTTTCCTGCGGGAGGGACCTTTTCATGACGGCTGATCGTTTTCGTTTTGACGGGCAAAAGCCCTGTGATCTTTCCGACCTGCCCACCGGGGCGGGAGATGCCCGGGAGGAAAAGGCCAAATACCAGGAGCGCACCGCCCACAATCTGGAAGAGATGAGCCGTTTGCAGAACGGGTTCCGGGCGGACGGGCGGGAGGGCCTGGTCATCGTGCTCCAGGCCTTGGACGCCGCCGGCAAGGACAGCATCGTCAAGCATGTGATGGGCGGGCTGAACCCCCAGGGGGTGACAGTGCACAGCTTCAAGCAGCCTTCGGCGGAGGAGTTGTCCCACGATTTTCTGTGGCGGGCCAACCAGGCCCTGCCGCCCCGGGGCGGCATCGCCATCTTCAACCGCAGCTACTATGAGGACGTGCTGGCGGTGCAGGTCCACGACCTGCAGACCACCTACCGCATGCCGCCCCGCACCACCGAGATGGGCAAGGCAGAGTTTTTCCGCCGCCGGTACCGCCAGATCCGGGACTATGAACGGTACCTGTACGAAAACGGCTACCGGGTGCTGAAACTCTTCCTCAACGTATCCAAGGAAAAGCAGAAGGAGCGGTTTTTAGAGCGCATCGAGATTCCGGCCAAAAACTGGAAGTTCTCGGCTTCCGACCTGAAAGAGCGGGCCCTGTTTGACGAGTACGCCCAGGTCATCGGGGAGGTCATCACCGCCACGGCCACCGAACACTGCCCCTGGTACGTGCTGCCCGCCGACCAGAAATGGTTCACCCGGTATCTGGTCAGCGAGCTGGTGGCCGACGCTTTGCGCCGCAGCTGCCACGAATACCCCACCCTGCCCGAGGACGCCCGGGCCCGGCTGCAGGAATGCCGCCGGCAGCTGGAAGAGGAAACCTGAACAAAGGAGGTTGACGCATGGAGCCGATCCGTGTTTTGCAGGTGATGCCGGCCATGGACGCCGGCGGGATGGAAACGTTTGTGATGAACGTCTACCGCACCATCGACCGCGACCGGGTGCAGTTTGATTTTCTGTACCATTACGACAAGCCCTGTCTGTATGACTACGAGATCCGGGCCCTGGGCGGGCAGATCACCAAGCTGACCGTCCGGCAGGACAACAACCTTCCCCGGTATCTGCACCAGCTGGACGAATTTTTTGCCGCTCATCCGGAATATCGCATCGTCCACGGCCATTACAGCGGCTTCGGAATGTTTTACAACGCCGCCGCCCGCCGCCACGGGGTGCCGGTGCGGGTGGGCCACAGCCACAACACCGCCTACGAGCCCAACCTGGTGGGCAAGCTGGACAAACTCATGAGTTCCCGGTTCAACAAGGACCTGACCGATCGCTTTGCCTGCAGCCGCAAGGCCGGGGAGATGCTCTTCGGCGCCAGCGACTTCACCGTGCTGCCCAACGGGGTGGACACCGACCGATTTGCCCACCCCGCCCCCGACGCCCGGGAAAAGCTGCGGGAACACCTGGGCGTGCGGGACGACGAGCTGCTGCTGGGGCATGTGGGGCGGTTTTCCGCCCAGAAGAACCACGCCGGGCTGCTGCGCATCTTTGCGGCCCTGCTGCCCAAGCAGCCCAACGCCCGGTTGCTTCTGCTGGGAGGCGGGCCCCTGGAAGCCCAGACCCGGGAGCTGGCCAAAGCCCTGGGGGTGGCGGACAAGGTGATCTTTGCGGGGGTGCGCACCAACGTGCAGGCCTTCTACGCCGCCATGGACGCCTTCTTGCTGCCCAGCCTGTTTGAGGGGCTGCCGGTGGTGCTGGTGGAAGCCCAGGCCGCGGGCCTGCCCTGCTTTGTGTCCGACACGGTGGACCAGGGGGCGGCCTTTGCCCCCAACGTGACCTTTTTGCCCCTGAAGAAGCCGGACATCTGGGCCCATGCCATCCATTATGCCGACCTGTCCCGCAATCCCTGCGCCCAGCAGCAGGCCATGGACGCCGGGTTTGACATACATACCAGCGCCCGCATTCTGCAGGAATTCTATCTGCGCCGGTATCAGGAGGTGCAGGGATGAGCGCCGGGGCCGCTCTGGCCGCCGTGGTGGTGCCGGTGTACAACGCCGCCGCCTACCTGCCCGCCTGTCTGGAGGCCATCGCCGCCCAGACCATGCCGGATTTCCGGTGTTATCTGGTGGACGACGGCTCCACCGACGGGTCCGGCGCCCTGTGCGAGCAGGCCGCCGCCCGGGACGACCGCTTTTTTGCGCTGCACCAGGCCCAGTGCGGGGTGTCGGCGGCCCGTACCGCCGGGGTCCGGGCCGCCCAGGCCGACGGGGTCAGCTGGGTGGCTTTCTGCGACGCCGACGACCTCTACCACCCGGAATTCCTGCGCACCCTCATCGGGGCGGCCCGGTCCAGCAACCTGCCCGCCGCCTGCTGCCGGTACGACAGCTTTACCGACACCCCGCCCTCCGACGCCCCGGTGCCGGAGGAAGCCCAGCGGCTGCTGACCCCCGCCCATCTGGACGCCCTGCTCCACGACCACAAGGTGGATTACAGCCTGTGCAACAAGGTCTACGCCGCCCGCATCCTGGACCCCGCCGACTTTGACAACGGCTTTGCCTTCAACGAGGATCTGCTGGCCAACTGGCAGATCTTCAACAAGGTCGAAGGCTGTGCCTTTGTGGATTTTGCGGGTTACCATTACCGGCAGCACGCCGCTTCGGCCAGCCACCGGCCTCTGGTGCCTGCCAGCATCGACGAGCAGCGCCGGGCGGCCATCTACATCCGCCAACACGCCGGCCCCGAGATGCAGGAATCGGCGGACGCCTTCTACTATGAAAAGCTGGTGTATCTGGCCAGCATGATCCTGCGCCGGGAGGACGCCGACCGCTACCGCATCCAGCTGGGGGAGCTGTGCGTGGGCATCCGGGCGGGGCTTTCGGACAAACGGCTGGGGCGCAACCCCCGGCTGCCCTTGTCCATCCGGGTCTCGGCCTTTGCCACCGTCCACTGCACCGTCCTGTGGGCGGCGGTCTGCCGCCGCCTGCTGAAAGACCGACGCTGAAAGGGGTCCGCCATGCGCATCCTGTTTGTGTTTGACAGTGTGGAAGCCCCCGCGGCTGCCAACCCCCGGCTGGGGCGGCGGCTGGCGGAGGCTTTGGCGTCGTTGGGCCACCAGGTGGAACTGCTGGAACTGTGGGACGGCACCCACGCCCCGCCCGCCGTGGCCGGCTGTGTGACCCATTCCCTGCCCTTTGCCGACGAGGCCGCCATGAACCGGGCCCTGGAAAACGGCGCCGCCGGGGGCAGCCCTGTGCCCCTGCGCCTTTTGCGGCTGGCCGCCCATCCGGCGGCGGTGGGGGCGGCGGTGCGGCAGTTTGCCCTGCATGCCCCCCGCCGGGTGACCGCCGCCCGCAAAACCATGGAGGCCCTGCACCGGCAGCAGCCCTATGACGCCGTCTGCGCCGTGGCCGCCCCCTACCGGGCCGCCTTCGCGTTGGAAGGGGCCCGCCTGCCCGGGGCGCACAAACTCCTCTGGCAGATGGACCCCTACGCCGCCAACGAGAGCTACCATGCCCCCGGGGGCTATGACCGGGAGCGGGCTCTGCTGACGGCCATGGACCACACCTTTATCACCGCCCAGGCCGCCCCGGACTTTGCCAAGGGCGGACCGCTGGAACCCTGCGCCGACCGGGTGTCGGAGCTGGGCTTTCCCAGCCTGGTGCCGGTGGAGCGGGAGGACCCGGACCCGGACCTCTGCGCCTTCTGCGGTACCCTCTACCCCGGTCTGCGCACCCCGGATGCCCTGCTACGCTTGTTCCCCCAACTGGACCACCGCCTGACCCTGGTCATGGCCGGGGGCGGGTGGGAAGCCTTCGCCCCCCAGCGGGCCGCGGCCCAGGCCGCCCTGGGGGACCGGCTGCAGATTCTGGGTCCCGTCCCCCACGAGCAGGCCGCCGCCCTGGAACGCCGGGCGGGGGTGCTCATCAGCATCGGCAACACGGCGGCCAACCAGCTGCCCAGCAAACTTTTTGAGGTGTTTGCGGCGGGCAAACCGGTGCTGCATCTGGCGGCGGGGCCCAAGGACGCGGCCCTGCCCTATCTGGCCCGGTGGCCCCTGGCCTTTGTGTGGAAAGAGGAATCCGACACCCCCGCTTTGCGCCGCTGGCTGGCCGAGAACGCCGGGCGCACCCTGCCCTTTGAGACGGCTGCGGACTGTTTTCCCGAATATACCCCCGGCTGTGTGGCCCGGCAGTTTCTGCAAGGGGCCACGCCGGGTGCGAAAGGAGATGCCTTATGAAGGTACTGTGGCTGGTGAGCATCACCATTCCGGCGGCGGCCGAAGCCTGCGGCCTGCACGCCGGGGAGGTGAGCGGCGGCTGGCTGACCGGCCAGCTCCATGCCCTGACCAACCGGCCGGATTCCCCCTTCCTCACCGTATGCAGCGTGGACAGCCGGACCAAGACCGCCCTGACCGGCGGCAAAGGGGGCATCCAGTACCGGATTCTGCCCGACGGGGAGCGGGATACCTTCACCGTCCTGCTCCGGGCGGAAAAGCCCGACCTCGTCCACATCTGGGGCACCGAATACCCCGCCGCCGCGGCCATGCAGGACGCCGCCCTGGCTCTGGGCATCCCGGCCCTCATCGGGATTCAGGGGGTCATGGGGGACTGCGCCGCCCATCTGTGCGATGGGGTACCGGCGCGGTACCTGCATTCCGGGCCGGTGGCCCACCTCATCGAGCGGGTGGTACCGGGGTCCCTGCTGGACTCCATGCAGGCCCGGTTCGACGCCCTGGCCAGGGCGGAGGCGGACCTTTTGCAGAAGGCCCGGTACATCACCGGCCGCACCGCCTTTGACAAGGCTGCCGCCGCCGGCCTGGCTCCCGGGGCCCGGTATTTCCCCTGCAACGAGACCCTGCGCCCCGCCTTTTACACCGAACCCACCTGGCAGCCCCGGACCTTCGGCACCGCGCCGGTGCTGCTCATGACCCAGGGGAACTATCCCTTAAAAAACCTGCACACCCTGCTGCTGGCCCTGCCCGCCCTGCTGAAAAAGTGGCCCGGGCTGGTGCTGCGGGTGGCGGGCTGGGGCCCGGTGGACAAGGGTGCTTTGCTGCGCCCGGTGCTGGACCTCATGCTTCCCTACCAGACCTGGTGCGCCAGGCTTATCCGGGAGAACGGTCTGGAAGGTCATGTGCAGTACACCGGCCCCCTGCAGGAGCAAAAAATGCGCCAGGCCTACCTGGATGCCGACCTCTTTGTGCTGCCCTCCTACTGTGAGAACAGCCCCAACAGCCTGGGCGAGGCCATGCTGCTGGGCATGCCCTGCGTGGCGGCCCGGGCCGGGGGCATCCCCAGCATGATGGACGAGGGCGAAGGGCTGCTGTACGACCCGCCGGGGGACGCCCAGCGCCTGGCCGACGCCCTGGCCGCCCTGCTTTCGGATACTGATCGGGCCTCCGCCCTGGGGCAGGCCGCCCGCCGCCGGGCCCAGGCCACCCACGACCCCGCCGCCAACGCCGGGGCGCTGCTGGGCATCTACAAGACCATCACCGGGGAGGGAGCGGTATGAGCCTGCCCGCCATCTCGGTCATCATCCCCTGTTACCGCTGCGCGGATACCCTGCGCCGGGCGGTGGACAGCGTGCTGGCCGGGGCCCCCGCCCACCTGCAGCTGCTGCTGGTGGACGACGGCAGCCCCGACGCCACCCCCGCTTTGTGTGACGAACTGGCCGCCGGGGACGAGCGCATCACCGCCCTGCACCGGGAAAACGGCGGGGCTTCCGCCGCCCGGAACACCGGGCTGGCGGCGGCTGCCGGGGAGTGGATTCTCTTTCTGGACGCGGACGACCAGCTGCTGCCCGGATTGTGGGAGGCGTTGCCCCCCGCCCTGGCGGCCCATCCGGCCATGGTGCTCTTCGGGATGGTGCGGGCCAGCGGCCCCGCCCCCTGTCCCCTAGCCCCGGGGGTGTACGAGACCCTGAAAGACACCGGCGCTGCTCTGGACCCTCTCTTGTTCGAGAGCGGCTACCTGGCCGCCCCCTATGCCAAGGTGTTTTCCGCCGCGGCCCTGGGCGCCCTGCGGTTCGACGAGGGGCTGGCGGTGAACGAGGATGTCCTCTTCAATCTGGAATTTTCCCTTTTTTCACAAATTCGCCCTGCCATTTATTGCCTGCCGGGTGTATACTATAAACAAAATGACTTGGGCGAAGGCAGCCTGTCCCGCCGGCTGCGGGGAGACCTGCTGGACGCGGAGGAGCGTACCCGCCCGGTGCTGGAACGTCTGCTGCGGGCCCAGGGCCTGCCCGAAACCACCGTGGCGGACTTTTGCCGCAAAAGCCGGGTGCGGGCGGCGCTGAACCAGTACGGTCTGCTCACCGGGCGGGACGGGGCGCTGCCCTATGCCCGGCGCCGGGCCCTCTTTGCCCGCATCCTGGCCGACGCCGACGCCCGCGCCGCCCTGCGCCGTCAGCTGGCCGCCGACCCCCATCCCCTGCTGGCCCTGCCCTACCGGGTGGGGACAGCCCTGCATCTGCCGGGACTGCTGGCCGGGTACACCGCCGTGAAGAACCGGATTTTGTACCGCGTCCCCTGAAAACGGACACCCCCGGTGGGCCCACACGTTGCAAACAAGGGCAAAAACTGCTAAAATTTAGGACGAGAGGAGTCCCTGTATGCCCCAGCCGACGATCAGCATCGTCACCACCGTGTACGACGCCAAGGAATACCTGCCCCGCACGGTGCAGAGCATCCTGGCCCAGACCTTCACCGACTTTGAACTGCTGCTGGTGGAGGACGGCAGCCCCAACGGCTGCGGCGAGCTGTGCGACGAACTGGCCAAGACCGACCCCCGCATCCGGGTGTTTCACAAGCCCAACGGCGGCCCCGCCTCGGCGGCCAACGTGGGGCTGGACAACGCCCGGGGTGCCTACATCGGCTTTGTGGATTCGGACGACCTCATCGAGCCGGACATGTATGAGCGGCTGTACAATGCCATCCAGGAATCCGGGGTGCGCATTGCCGCCTGCACCGGCGACGCCATCGACGAGACCGGCGCCCCCATCCCCGGGCGGGAGGTGGCCAAGCGGGAACACGGCGTCTGCAACGCCATGGACCTGCTGCTGGAGACCTTCCAGACCGGCAGCTTCTACGGCCCCCTGAGCTGGAACAAGCTCTTTGATATCCGCACCTTCCGGGACAAGGGGGTGCGCTACGATGAGAGCATGTTCTTCGGGGATGATGCCAGCGTGCTCCACCTGGTGTTTGAGGGGGAGCGGGCGGTCTGTCTGCCGGATGTGCTCTACCACTACCGCACCCGCCGCGGCCAGATGACCGGGTCCACCTTTCCGCCCCGCAAGCTGGACGACCTGCGGATGTACTGGGACTGGCTGCTCTATTTTTCCCAGCGCCCGGGGTCCGCGGAGCTCTACCGCTGGGCCGTGGCCTGGTACTGGAAGGTGTTCTACACCTTCTACTGCCTGGCGGGCGCCGCCGGCAACCGGAAGGAGCTGCAGGAAGGATTCAACTTCCACCTGAAGCACCTGCGGGGGGTATTGCCGGACATCCTGCGCTGCCCCCATGTTTCCCTGTTTGAACGGGTGCGGGCATTGGTTTTCTGTTTTTCGCCGGGGTTTGCCTATTCGCTGGCCCGGCTGTGGGGCCGCGCGGCCGGCCCGGCCTGAGACAAGGCTGTTGAAATTTGCGGAATCGAGAACGAGGTATCACCATGGAACATATCGCGGTCAGTGTCATTGTACCGATCTACAACACCAAACCTTATCTGGAGGCGTGCATCCAGAGTATCCTGGACCAGGACAAGACCTTTGAGCCGCCTTTTGAGGTCATTCTGGTGGACGACGGCTCCACCGACGGCTGCGGCGAAGTGTGCGATGCCTTTGCCGAAAAGGACGGCCGCATCCGGGTCATTCATCAGGAGAACCAGGGCCTGTCCGCCGCCCGGAACACCGGCATCGACACCGCCCACGGACGGTACTACGCCTTTGTGGATTCGGACGACATCCTGCGCGCCGACTACCTGAAAAAACTCTACGATGCCTGTGAGGCCCATGACGCCTACATGGCTGTCTGCGCGGTGGAGGACGTGGCCGAAAACGGGGACAGCCTGGACCCGCCCAGCTACACCGACCCCACCGCCACCGGGGTGTTTGTGGGCAAGGAGCTGCTGAACAACTTCTATTCCCCCAACGGCACCTATTACACCGTGGCCTGGAACAAGCTCTACCGGGCCGAGGTGTGGAAGCTGCTCCACTACCCCGAAGGCCGGCTGCATGAGGATGACTTTGTGGCCCACCGGCTGTTCTGGCGGTGTGACCGGGTGGTCTGCCTGCCGGACCATCTGTACTGCTACCGTCTGCGGGGGGGCAGCATCTGCCGCACCGAGATGAAACCCGAAGCCTTTGACGCGGTGGACGGCCTGGCCGACCGGTACCGCTTCTTTGTGGAGAACGGGGCCAACCGCACCGTCATCGACTGTGCCTACGCCGCCTGCTGGCGCCGGTATCTGTTCCTGTGCGCCAAGGTCAAGCAGAACCCCACCCCCAAGCTGGTCAAGGCCATCTCCAAGGAACAGTTCCTGATGCAGGGGCTCATCAGCTACCTGCCCAACTGCAAGCAGCTGAAAATGACCGAAAAACTGTCCGCCGCCCGCTGGTCCATGATGCCCGCGGAAAGCCTGTGCCCGCTGAAGAAGTGAGAGAGATGCCCGAAGCCAAGGAAAAGAGCCGTTTTGCGGTGCCCCGCCTGACCGCGGCCCGCAGTACCCCTCGCCTGCCCCGCATCCTGCTGGTGCCCCCGCCGGAACTGCCGGTGCCCGCCGTGCAGGGGGGCGCGGTGGAGACCCTGGTGACCCATCTGATCCGGGAAAATGAGCGCCGGGGGAAGCTGGATCTGCTGTGCGCCAGCATCCCCCACCCGGACGCCGCCGCCCAGGCCAAAGAATACCGCCACACCAAGATGCTCTATGTGCCCCGGCCCAAAGGTGCCCGCCGGTACTGGCCGCTGGTGTTCATTGAGCGGTGTTTCGGCATTGCGGCCCCCTATGATCCCTGGTATCAGAAGGTCCAGCTCTCCCTGGCGCTGGAACTGCCGCCCCCCGACCTCATCGTGGCCGAAGGGGGCACCCTGACCCAGTGCAGCGCCATCAGCCGGATGTTCGGGCGGCAGAAATGCCTGGCCCATCTCCACGGGCAGACCACCTGCAGCCACACCATGGACGAAATTTACGGCGGGGTGTTGGCCCTGAGTGAGTTCATCCGGGACGATTACCTGAAAACCAGCACGCTGGACCGCAGCCGTGCCTATATCTTACACAACTGCATCGACCTGCAGCGCTTCACCCCCGGGGAACCGGACGAAGCCCTGCGCACCTCGCTGGGGTTTGCCCCCGGCGATTTTGTGGTGCTCTTCTGCGGGCGTCTGGAGCCGGACAAGGGCATCCACAAGCTGCTGGAAGCCATGGCCGCCCTGGAAGACCCCCGCATCAAACTGCTCATTGTGGGCAGCCCCTTTTTTGGCCGCACCCAGTCCAGCCCCTTTCTGCGGCGGCTGGAGCAGCAGGCCAACAGCCTGGGGGACCGGGTGCGGTTCACCGGCTATGTGCCCAATGAGCGGCTGACCGAATATTATCGCCTGGCCGACCTGGTCTGCGTGCCCACCCTGGTGGAGGAAGCCGCCGGGCTGGTGGCCATGGAAGCCATGGCCTGCGGGCGGCCGGTGCTGGCCACCCGCAGCGGCGGCATGCCCGAATACCTGGAGGGCAGCCAGGCCGTGCTGGTGGACCGGGGTCCGGAACTGGCCGGGCAGCTGAGCTGGGCCATCCGGATGCTGTACGAGCACCCGGAACTGCGGGCCCAGATGGGCGCCGCCGGGGCTGAAGCCGCCCAGCGGTTTTCCCCTGCGCATTTCTATGACACCTTCGTGCACATCGTGTACGATTTTCTGGGCCTGGGGCCCGTTCCCCAAGAGGGAGAAGGAGGCAGTATATGCAGCGATCCGCCCTGTGTGTGATCGTACCGGTATGGAACGCCGAAAAAACGCTGGCCCGGTGTGTGGACAGCGTGCTGGCCCAGCAGGTGAAGGGAGGGGTGCGCTGCATCCTGGTGGACGACGGTTCCACCGACGGCAGCGGTGCCCTGTGCGATGAATACGCCGCCCGGGATGACCGGGTCCAGGTGATCCACCAGCCGGGCAGCGGGGTGTCCGCCGCCCGCAACGCGGGGCTGGGGGCCGCCGACGGGGAGTTCCTCGCCTTTCTGGATTCGGACGACGCTTTGCGCCCCGGGGCTTTGCAGGCGGCTTTGACCGTGCAGCGCCAGGCCCCCGGGGCTTTCGTTTTGTGGCACTACACCACCGACCCGGCCTGCCCCGACCCGGTGGGCCCCCACGCCGCCACCGCCCAGCAGCCCGCCCTGGCCCGGCTGTACCTGGACTGCCTTATCGCCATGCCCTGGAACAAGCTCTACCGGGCGGATCTGGCCAAGCGGCTGCTTTTTGACAAAGCGTATAGTCTTGGTGAAGATTTACAGTTTGTTTTGGATTACATTGCCCTGCTGGAACGGGAACAGCCGGGGTTTGTCTACCGGGTGCTGGAGGACCCCCTGACCTTCTACGACTGCAGCCGGGACGGGACCCTGTCCACCAAATACCATCCCGACTACTGTGAGATCTGGCCAAAGCACTTTGCCAAGCTCAATGCCATGGTGCTGGCCGCCGGTGCTCCCCAGGCGGATCTTTTGCCCCTGTGGCGGGCGGAGGTCCGGGTGATGGCCGAAGGGATGGGGGACATTCTGCGCAGGGACCCCGGCGCCCCTGCCACCCGCCGCACCAAGGCCCTGGCCGCGATGAAAGCCCCCTGGCTGAAGGCGCTGCTGAACACCATGAAACGGGAGCGGTGTTACAGCCCCTATTATCTGCCCCTGCGCTGGCACAGCCTGTTTCTGGTGGCCCTGCTGGCGGAAACCGGCCGCAGCGGCTCTCCCCTTTTCGGCAAGCTGGACTGGGGCGGGTATTACCTGCTGGGGGGCAACTGGCACCGGGCCTGAACCGGATTTCTTTACACAAAAAAGAACGGCACACCATTTTCTGCAGCCTTTGTTGCAAAAAAATCGGTGTGCCGTTGTTTGTTTGGTTTGTCAGTTCAGAGCGTCGAACCGGATGGGTCCCACCACCGCCCGGGTGCCGGGGTCCAGCACCAGCACCAGGGTGCCGTAGCCCGCCGGGGCGTCCAGGGTGACCTGGGCCTCCCCTGCCGGGACCTGTGCCTCGGCCAGCAGGGAGCCGTTGCTGTCCAGCAGCTGCAGGGTGCCGATGGTCCCACTGCCTTCGCTCTCACAGCTCAGGGTGATGCGGGTGTCGGCATGGAACTGCAGCCGGGGCGAGCGCAGGACCTCGCCCCCCGCTTCGCCGGTGTGCAGGCGGCGTTCAGCGTCGATGGTGCCGGTCCAGGTGTAGTACACGCTGTCCGGGTAGTCCACCCCCGCCTGCCCGTAGGGCAGCCCGGCCATGCCGTCCGCCAGGGGGGCGCCGTCGGTGCGCAGCACGATGTACCCCGACGTCCGCCCCACCTCGGTGCACTGGTCGGCCAGGAAGGCGGGCAGGGAGTCCACCCCCTTTTCCTCCTGGCAGATCACCGCCGCCGGCTGGTCATAGCTCAGGCCGTCGGTGTCGGTATAGTATCCGTCCCAGGTGATGAGCTCCCCGCTGCCGGATTCGGTCTCCTGCAAAGTGATGTACCGCCGGGTGGGGTCCAGGGCGGCACAGATCTCGGTGGTGCCGCTGCCCGCCGCCACGATCACATCCTCCACGTCCATGGTGTTGATGATGCCGCACAGCTCCCGCTCGGGGCCGTTGTCCCCGATGGCGCCGTCCGGCCGCCAGATGTCCCGCACCCCGTCCAGGTTCACCAGCAGGGCCAGGGCCAGCAGGAAGGCCGTGCCCCCCACCGCGCTCAGCCGCCGCAGCCGCACCGGACGCCGCACCAGCACCGGCAGGGCAAAGGCTCCCATCACCAGCAGGGGCACCGCCCCCATGAGATGGTAACGGTACTCAAAATAGGGGTCCCCGTACCGGGTGTTGGTCACCAGCAGCACCCCCAGATTCCACCAGAAAATGGCGGTGAGATAGCGGGCTGGGCGCAGTTCTTCGGGCAGTTTGCCCCCCAGGGTCCAGGCGGTCAGCCGCAGGCAGACGAAAAGAATCCCTGCCACCAATACCAGGCGCAGCAAAAGCGAGATGCCCGCCAGGCTGAACACCGTCACCGCCTCCTCCGGGACCAGACCGAACAGCCGGAAAAAGGCAATGACGCAGTTGGCGGCGTTGTCCCGCAGGGTGCTCAGGGTGTTGAAGGACATGGAGGTGGCGTTGGTCACGATGCCCAGACGGCTCTGGATGATCATGCCTGCCAGGGTGGCAACCACGCTGCCCCCGGCGCAGACCAGCCGGTAGGGGGTGGCGGTCAGCCGGTTGTGGAGCCATTCCCACCCGGCCAGGCAGAGCACCGGGGCCAGGCCGCAGGCCGCCACATACACCCCGCTGGACAATCCGGTGAGGAAAACCCCAGCCAGATACACCACCAGCAGTCCCCAGTCCCGCCGGCGGGGACGGTCAGGCCCCAGCAGCAGGGCCGCCAGCAGCAGGGGCAGCATGACCTTGAAGGCGTACTGGGAGGCATTGAGGAAGAGCATGTTCCAGTACCCCACCGAGCACAGCTCATAGGGCAGCAGTACCGCCAGCACGGCCAGCCCCGCCCGGGCAGGGCTGCCGCCCATCCGCCGGACCAGGAAGGCCAGCAGGGCCGCCCACAGCCCCAGCAGCACCACATTGCCGCACCAGAAGGCCAGAATAGGGTTGTGGGTCAGCCCGTAGAAGGGCAGGGCCAGGAGGGTGGTGCAGTCCAGTTCCATGGTGGTGATATACCGCCAGTCGGGCACCACCAGGGACCCGGATTCCCAGATGGCCTTCATATGGGTGTAGACCTTGGCGGCGTCGTTGTCAATGACAGCGCCCCCGGCCCGCAGAGCCACCAGGCACAAAAATACGATCTGGGCCGCCACCATCGCCCACCAGAAACCGATCTTCAGACGTTCTCTCTTGCTTTGCATCCTCCGCCATCCTCCGCACGCCCCCAGGGCGATATTTGGTCTTATTTTACCACATCTCACCCGCTTTTGACAAACCCCGGGGAATGGGGGTATAATCAGGGAAACCTGTGACTGTACCGGGATTTTGCTTGAGGAAAGGAAGGTTGCCCCATGGCCCGCATTTATACCTCGGTCGATCAGCTGATCGGCCACACCCCCCTGCTGGAACTGACCCGGCTGGAGGCCGACCTGGGCCTGAAAGCCCGGGTTCTGGCCAAGCTGGAATACCTGAACCCCGCCGGATCGGTGAAGGACCGGGTGGCCAAGAGCATGCTGGATGACGCCGAGGCCAAAGGCATCCTGAAACCGGATTCGGTGATCATCGAGCCCACCTCCGGCAACACCGGCATCGGGCTGTGCAGCGTGGCGGCGGCCCGTGGGTATAAGGTCATCATCGTCATGCCCGAGACCATGAGCGCCGAGCGCCGGGCCCTGATGAAGGCCTACGGCGCCGAGCTGGTACTCACCGAAGGCGCCAAGGGGATGGCGGGGGCCATTGCCAAGGCGGACGAGCTGGCCAAAGAGTTGCCCAACGCCATGGTGGCGGGGCAGTTCGTGAACCCGGCCAACCCGGCGGCCCACATGGCCACCACCGGCCCCGAGATCTGGGAGGACACCGACGGCGCCGTGGACCTGTTTGTGGCAGGGGTGGGCACCGGCGGCACCATCACCGGCGTGGGGCAGTACCTGAAAGAGAAAAAGCCCGGGGTGCGCATCGTGGCGGTGGAGCCCGCCGACAGCGCGGTGCTCTCCGGCGGTAAGGCCGGGCCCCACGCTTTGCAGGGCATCGGCGCCGGGTTTGTGCCCGAGGTGCTGGACACCCACATCTATGACGAGGTCATGACCGCCACCACCGAGGATTCCTTTGCCGCCGCCCGGATGCTGGCCAAGCGGGAGGGCGTGCTGGCGGGCATCTCCTCCGGTACCGCCCTGTGGGCCGCCATCGAGCAGGCCAAGCGCCCGGAAAACGAGGGCAAGACCATTGTGGTGCTGCTGCCCGACACCGGTGACCGGTACCTGTCCACCGCCCTGTTCACCGAAGAATAAGCCGAACATGCCAACAGCCCCTCTCCCGGTTGGGAGGGGGGCTGCTTGTTTGTGTCAGGCTTTTATTCGGCGGCTTTGAATTCCACCCGGTAGACATCGGCAGCAATGCCGCTGTTCATTTCCAGGGTCAGGCAGTAGCCTTCCCCTGCCGGGGCCTGCAGGGTGACGGCGGCTTCCCCGGCGGGCATGGCGGCTTCGGCCAGCAATGTTTCTCCCTGCCACAGCCGGACCTTGCCCACCGTGCCGGAAGCATTTTGGGTGTCACAGACCAGGGTGATGTCGGCGGCGGTGTGCAGGGTCAGCCCGGCGGAGCGCAGCACCTCGCCCCCGGCGGGGTCGGTGTGCAGGCAGCGGCCGGAATCCACCGTGCCCGTATACGTATACCAGGCGCTGTTGGGGTAGTCCACAGCCTCACTGCCGTAAGGCAGGCCCACTGCTCCGTCCACCAGGGGTGCCCCGGTGGTGCGCAGCACCAGATACCCGGAAGCCCGGCCCACCTCCACACACTGGTCGGCCAAGTAGTCGGGCAGGCCTTCCACACCCGGGTCCGCCCGGCAGACCACCGCCGCCGGGGTGGTGTAGGAAACGCCATCGGTGTCGGTGAGGCGGCCGTCCCAGGTGTTCAGCAGTTGGCCCTGGAGCTCGGTGTCCATGAGGGTGATATACCGCCGGGTGGGGTCCAGCGCCCCGCAGATCTCGGCGGTGCCGCTGCCGTCGGCCACGATCACATCCTGCACGTCCAGGGTGTTGACCAGGCCGCAGATCTCCCGCTCCGCCCCGTTCTTGCCGATGGTGCCGTCGGCTTTCCAGATGCTGCCCACCGCGCCGGTGTCCACCGCCAGCACCAGGGCCGCCAGACCCAGGGTGCCCGCGGCCACCCCGGCCCGGTGGAGCCGCACAGGCTGCCGCACCAGGGTGGGAGCAAAATAGGCCGCCAGCACCAGCAGGGGCACGGCGCCCATCAGGTGGTAGCGGTATTCAAAATAGGGGTCGCCGTAGCGGGTGTCAGTCAACAGCAATACCGCCAGATTCCACCAGAAAACGGTGAGTAAGTATTTGCCCGGGGCCAGGGGTTCGGGCAGGGTGCCGGTGAGGGCCCGGAAGGTGCACCAGAGGGCCAGGGCCAGCAGTCCCCCGGCCAGCCCCGCCCGCAGCAGGCAGGAGATGCCCGCGGCGCTGAACACGGGGGTGGATTCCTCCGGCACCGCCCCGAACAGCCGGAAAAATCCGATGAGACAGTTGGCGGCGTTGTCCCGGAAGGTTTCCAGGGAGTTGAGCTTCATGGAGGAGAGGGAGGTCTGGATGCCCAGGCCCTTCTGCAGCCCCACCCCCAGCAGGGTGGCGGCCACGCTGCCCCCCAGACAGGCCAGGCGGTAGAGGTCGGCGTTGTTTTTGTTTTTGAGCCAGCCGAAGCACCACAGCGCCAGCACCGGGGCCAGGCCGCAGGCCGCCACATAGATGCCGCTGGAGAAGGCGGTGAGAGCGCACCCGGCCAGGTACACCCCCAGCAGCACCCAGTCCCGGCGGCGGGGGCGGGCGGGGGCCAGCAGCAGGGCGATGAGCAGCAAAGGCAGCATGACCTTGAAGGCGTACTGGGCCGCGTTGAGGAAGAGCATATTCCAGTAGGCGGTGGTGTTGAGCTCATAGGGCAGCAGCACCAGCAAGGCGGCCAGGGCACCCCGGGCGGGGCCGCCGTCCAGCCGGCGGACGAGGAACGCCAGCAGCGCCGCCCACAGCCCCAGCAGGATCACATTGCCGCACCAGAAGGAGAGCACCGGATTCCCAGTGAGCCCGTAAAAAGGCAGGGCCAGGAGGGTGGTGCAGTCCAGCTCCATGGTGGTGATGTAGCTCCAGTCCGGCACCACCAGCGACTTTGCTTCCCACATGGCGGCCATGTGGGTGAACACCTTGGCGGCGTCGTTGTCGATGAGGGCGCCCCCGGCCCGCAGGGCCACCAGGCAGACAAAGACCACCTGCACCGCCAGCGCCGTCCACCAGAAGCCGGTCTTGCACCGCTGTCCCTGTTTGGTTTTTTCCTCCGTTGCCACCATGCTGCTGTCCGTCCTTCCGGCAGAATTTTCTCCTA
Organism: uncultured Gemmiger sp.; assembly: GCA_944382785.1. Lineage (GTDB taxonomy): Bacteria > Bacillota > Clostridia > Oscillospirales > Ruminococcaceae > Gemmiger. The sequence goes on from CALWNO010000004.1 coordinate 21,012, forward strand.
TTCTATCACAAAGGGCCCGGATTTGACAAACCAAAAGCGGCCCGCCGGGGGAAAGGCGGACCGCTGAGGGGTTGGTCTGCAGGGGGTTTACACTGCGGGGATGTCGTCTGCGGCGGTGGTAGCAGAAATAGCCGTTTCCTGGATTTCTTCATGGGTACCGCTCGCGGGCACCAGGGTCAGGTCGTACCAGTCGATGGCAAAGCCGGCTTCTTCGGCGGCGGATTTGAGGCGGGCAAGGGTCTTGTCGTAGTCCGCCTGGGTGGGGGTGCCGTCCCACAGCACCTGCACCACCATCCGGTCGGGCACCTTCTGGGTCACCGCCTTGTCAAAGGGAGCGTCCAGGGGGAACAGGTCCACGTACCCGGTCACATCCAGCACGTTGTCGGGGGTCCAGCACAGGTCCAGCTCCACGTCCATATTCTGAATGTCCTCATAATCGGTGCCGGGCAGCCAGCCGTTGAAAGCCGGGGCGAATTCCAGGTCGGGCAGGGCCTCATGCAAAGCGGCGCTGAGTTCCTCGGCCCCCTCCTTGCCCTGGCGCACCAGGGTCCAGTTGCGGCCTTCCACCTCCCTCTCTTCCTCTCCCTGGCGGAAGATCCAGAAGGAGGTGTGCACCAGAAAGGTGGTGTCGGGGCTCTGCTCGCTCTGCACCCGAGCGTAATAGCGGAACCACTGTCCGCCGCCGCTTTCCAGGATGGTGAAGGTCTGGCCCGGGTAGGCTTTTTCGGCGTAGGCCAGCGCCCCGTTATCCGCCAGACGGCGGCTGATAGGATCCCCGGTGATGCCGTCCACCAACAGCAGCAGCCCCACCACAATCAGGGCTCCCGCCGCCCCGGCCAGAATCCGCAGTGGTTGTTTATTCCCGGTTTTCATGGTTTATTTCTCCTTTCCGGTCTTGCCGAAGGCGTATTTGAAGAGGGAGGCGGCCAGCGCCCCGATGACGCAGAACACAAAGGGCCAGAGCGCCCCGGTGGCGGAGCCAATCACCGCCCCCTGCCAGCTGGTGTAGTAGGGCAGTTCGGCGGCCAGGGTCCAGACGAACCAGACCACCGCCGCCAGCACCGGCACCAGCCGCCAGAGGAAATCGTCGAACCAGCAGATCACCCCGCACACCAGCGGGAAGCAGAGCAGGGCCAGGGTGCTGTGGGGGCTGAAGACCACCAGCATGCTGCCCCCCAGCCCCAGGACCAGAAAGCCCAGCAGCCACAAGGTGAGTTTGTTCTGCATCCGGCGCAGCACCCGGCCTTCGTCGGGCAGGGCGGGGGTGGCCGGGGTTTCGGTGGCTTCCGGGCACAGTTCAGGAAATTCGGCCCGGCAGGTTTCGCAATGGGCCAGGTGTTCCTTGACCAGGGCGGTGCTGTCAGCGCTGGCCACCCCGTCGGCCACCAGAGGTGCCAGGTCCCGGCACACATCGCAGGAAATGCCGCTTTGCCGCGGCGTGGTATGTTCAGTCATTCCAGAGCCCCTCCTTTTGTAACATAGATTTGAGCCAGGTCCGGGTGCGGTGCTCCATGACCCGGGCGCTGTTTTCGGTGATCGTGAGCCGGGCGGCGATCTCGGCGTAGGAGTAGCCTTGGGCCCGCAGCATCACCACTTCCGACGCGGGCGGGCCTTTTTCGGCCAGCAGCTGCCGTACCCGGTCCAGCTTGCGCCGGGCGTCGGCATTTTCGGCCAGGCGGTCGTCCACGTACAGCCCCAGCATGTCGTCGTATTCCAGGGTTGGGCGGCTGCGGCGCAGATCCTCCAGCCAGATGTTGCGGGCCAGCCCGAAGAGCCAGGCCTTGATGCTGCCCTCCCCCCGGTAGGCGGGCAGGCAGCGCAGCGCCCGCAGAAAGGTGTCGGCCAGCAGGTCCTCGGCCCGGTGGGGGTCCCGGCACAGATGCAGCAGATACCGATACAGCGGCGTTTTATAGGTGTTGTACAGAGTTTCCAGTTCCGGGATCGCCATGCCCAGCCTCCTTTCTCTTGGTTTTTCGAGCGCTCTTGTCATACAGTGACAGGGTGGGGGATTTTGTTACAGGGGGAATCGTATTTTTTTGCCGCTTTGCTGACGGGGAACGGCTGCTTGACCAAGTAACGGCTGCCTGCAGGAGGCTCCTTCCTTTTGTGACCAAAAGGAAGCGAAAAGTCCCACCGTTCCGATGCGGTGGACGCCGGCTGGGGCTGCGGCCCCAGACCCCGAGATGCGGCCACCTTACGACGGCCTTCTCACCGGTCTGGGGACCGGTGAGTAAGGAAGTGATTAAAAACCATTTCCCGGTAACGGATACTAGCCGGAGGCATCCGGCAAGGTTGTACCCTGCCCAGTTGGGCTCTACCGATTTACCAACGGCCTTCCGGTTACGCCATTAAAATCCATTCCTTGCTCAGGCCCCCCAGGGCCTGAGTAGGCCGTCGTAAGGTGGCCGCATTCCCCGGATCCAGGGCCGCAGCCCTGGTCGGCGTCCACCGCCTCGAAACGGTGGCGGTTTTTCCGTCGCTTTTTGGCGGCAAAAAGCGACAACACTCCCGCAGGCAGTCGCTTGCCAATCCTCCGGAAGCCGGAAATCAGAGCGGTTCTCCGTTCCGGTTCTGCCCTGCGGGGCGGCTGCATACCTTGTTTTTGTGCGGTCCGGCACCGCGAAGAGCCGCTTCCGCGCCTGTCCGCCCGTCAAAAACAAGCGTCTGCAAATCAAATTCGCCGTTTTTTGCGCTTTTGAGCCGCCCGGTATCCCGGTTTTGAAAAATCACCGCAAAATCGTCTTTTGCAAAGACGTCCCATTCTTAATTGTGAAAGTTTTGTGATTATATACAAGGGAATTTGCGAAAATTGTGTGAAAACAGCGAATGAAAATCCGTTGCAAAAGCTGGACTTTTGGCGTATACTAAAGACAACAAGCCGTGACCCGAAACACGGCATCATAAAGGAGGTTTCCGTGATGAAAATGAAGAAGCTGTTCGCCGCCCTGTTGGCCATTGCCATGTTCAGCGTGATGGCCATGCCTGCGTTCGCCGACGCCAACAGCGACTATCTGGCTGCCGTCAAGGCCTATCAGAACCAGATCGCCGCCCGGGAAGAGGCCTACGCTGCCGCCGTCAAGACCTACCAGGCCCAGTCCGCCGCCAAGGCGAAAGCCGAAGGCGAAGCCATCATCGCCGCCGGCAAGGCTGCCCATCAGCAGCAGTTGGCCGCCAACGACGCCATCATGGCAGCCGCCGCAGCCGCTCACCAGGAGCAGCTGAACAAAAACGCCGCCTATGAGGCCGCCATCAAGCAGTATCAGGCCCAGAACGCCGCCAAGGAAGCCGCGTACATCGCCGCCGTGAAGGCCTACCAGGCCCAGGCAGCCGCCAAGGCGAAAGCCGAAGGTGAAGCCATCATCGCCGCCGGCAAGGCCGCCCATCAGCAGCAGCTGGCCGCCAATGCCGCTGTCCAGTCCGCAGCCAACGCCGCCAAGGCCCAGCAGCTGAGCGAGAACGCCGCCTATGAGGCCGCCATCGCCGCCTACCAGGCACAGATCGCCGCCCGCGAAGCCGCTTACCTGAAGGCTCTCGGCCTGTGAGAACGGAAACCCTGACCGTATCTCTTTTCTGAATCAACCTACCTGCCCCGCGGTCCCCTGCCGCGGGGTTTTCGTGTTTTCCTCGGCCCTTCCGGCCCAGTATACCACAGCCGGGTTGCCGGGCCCATCCCCCGCACAAAAAACGCCGCTCCGCGCCAAAAAAAGCAGCGCGGAGCGGCGTTTTTATTTCATGTATGGGCGGGGATCAAACAAAATCTTCCCGCATGGGGGTGAAGATGTCCAGCAGGATGCCCGGTTCCAGGCAGGTGCAGCCGTGCACGATGCCGTCCTGCTTGAGCAGGGTGTCGCCGGGGCCCACCTCCCGGGTGGTGTCCCCGATGGTGAACCGGAACCGGCCGGACACCACATAGGTGATCTGGGTATGGGGATGGTGGTGCATGGCCCCCACTGCCCCCTGGGCAAAGGTGTTCTCCACACACATCACGTCCTTGCTGTACGCCAGCACCCGGCGCACCACACCCTCCCCCGCAGGTTCGGGCACCGTCTCCGCATGGGGGACCCAGATCTCGTTCATATGCTGCTTTTCCATGGTGTATCATCCTTTCTTACGCAAACATTCTCAGGCACGGTCGGCGGGGCACAGGCGGATCACGTTCCAGGACGCCTTGTGCAGCACCGCCTGCAGGCAGGCGCCGTCCATCACCCCGTCCTGACGGGCGATGGGACGCACCTTCTCCCCGGCAGCGCTGTTCTCCGCCAGCAGATCCTCGTTTTCCAGGCTCAGGAACTCCTTCACCCGGTAGCCTTCAAAGCCCCGCAGAGTGGCTTCCAGCGGGATGTCCTTCTGCAGGTCCCGGTTGGCCGCAAAGACGGTGAGTTCGTCGGTGGTTTCGTCGTGGACGGCCACCGCCACCACCGCGTCCACCGCCCCGTGGCCGGAGGTTTCTACCTTGGGGGAGCGCAGCAGCGGCTGCAGCGCCGTGCCACGGCCGTAGCGGGAGGCCAGCAGGAAGGGATAGTAGATGGTCTGACGCCAGGCCGGGCCGCCGTTGGCGTCGGTCATGATGGGGGCAATGACGTTGACCAGCTGGGCCAGGCAGGCCATCTTGACCCGGTCGGCGTGGCGCAGCAGGGTGATGAGCATTTCGCCCACCAGCAGGGCATCCTCGAAGGTGTAGTGGTCCTCCAGCAGCGGCGGGGCCACCTTCCAGGGTTCGTCCCGCATCCGCTCGTCGTCCTTCTGGTTGGAGTGATACCACACGTTCCACTCGTCAAAGCTCAGGTTGATCTGCTTGGTGCCCCGCTTTTTCGCCTGCACAAAATCACAGGCCGCGGTCACGCTGCGGATGAAGGCGTCCATATCGTCGGAATAGGCCAGGAAGTCCTGGGTATCCCCCTTCTCGTTGCCGTAATACTGGTGCAGGGAGATGAAATCCACAAAGTTGTAGGTGTGTTCCAGGGTGGTGGCCTCCCACTGGGGGAAGGTGGGCATCTTGCCGTTGGAGCTGCCGCAGGACACCAGCTGGATGGACGGGTCGATCTGTTTCATGGCCATGGCGGTCTCGGCGGCCAGACGGCCGTATTCCTCCATGGTCTTGTGGCCTACCTGCCAGGGGCCGTCCATCTCGTTGCCCAGGCACCAGTACTTGATGTTATGGGGGTCCTTGTGGCCGTTTTTGATGCGCATATCGCTGTACAGCGCCCCGCCGGGATGGTTGCAGTATTCCAGCAGGTTGCAGGCGTCGGCAATGCCCCGGGTGCCCAGGTTCACCGCCATCATCACCTGGGTGTCCGCCTTGCGGGCCCAGTCCACGAACTCGTCCAGGCCGAAGCGGTTGGTCTCCAGGGTGCGCCAGGCCAGGTCCAGGCGGGCGGGACGCTGGTCCACCGGGCCCACGCTGTCCTCCCACCGGAAGTTGGAGACGAAGTTGCCGCCGGGATAGCGCACCACCGGAACACCCAGTTCCCGCACCAGACGCAGCACGTCCTTGCGGAAGCCCTGTTCGTCGGCCTGGGGGTGGCCGGGGCAGTAGATGCCGTCATACACGGCACGGCCCAGATGCTCAATGAAAGAGCCGAAGATGCGCTTGTCCACCGGGGCAATGACAAAATCCCGGTCTACCGTCATGACGGCATGTTGTTTTTCCATATGAAATTCCTCCTGTTATGTATCTCCTGTGCCGGAAGAGCCCGGTCACGGGATGGGCGGTTGGGTGCCGGAATCGTCAAAGAAGCAGGCCGGCAGATGGATGGTGATGGTGTTGCGGAAATAGGGGATGGTCTCAAAGGTGATGTTCACGTTGCCGTAGTAGCTGTGCAGCCGCTGGTATACGTTGTTCAGCCCCACATGCTGTTCCCGGGACCCCGCCGGGCTTTTGGTGTACATGATCTGGCGGGCCCGCTCGATGTTGATGCCGGCACCGTTGTCAATGACCGAAATGCACAGCTCGGAGCCCTGGATCTCGGCGCCGATCTCGATGGTAGGGGCGATGGGTACCCCGCCGCCGTTGATGTCGAACCCGTGTTTGAGGGAGTTTTCCACCAAAGGCTGAAGGATGCTCTTGAGGATCATCCGGGGACGCAGTTCATCCGGCACGTTCACCACCATGGCGATGGGTTTACTGAACCGGCAGCTCATGATGTCCACATAGGCGGTGACCTGCTGGATCTCGCTGTCGATGGTGTGCTGGTTGTTGCCGGCGGAAAGGCTGATGCGGATATATTCTCCCAGGTTGGTGATCATCTCGGATACATTGGCCGGGCGACCGTTGTACACCTCCATATTGATGAACTCCAGGGTGTTGTAGAGAAAATGGGGGTTGATCTGCTCGGTGAGCATCTGCATCTCGGCGTTGTAGCGCTCCCGTTCTTCATGTTTGATGGCCTTGAACTGCCGCTGCATGATATGATACATGGAGTTGAGGGCGGCTTCCAGCTGCCCCAGCTCGTCCTGGGTGGTCAGGCGGGTCTTGCCGTCGTAGGAGCGCTGTTCGATCTGACGCACCGTGAACATCAGGCTGCGCAGCGGCCGGGTCACCAGCACCGAGATGAGCACACACAGGGCTGTAATGGTGACAATGCAGGTCACCGCCAGGATCTGCAGCAGGTCCATGATGTCCCCGGTGCCGGCGGTGAAGGCGCTTTCGTCCACCACGTTGACCAGGTACAGCCCCCCGTACTGGAGGGGTTCCAGGTACACATACCGGCTGTGGAAGGTAAAGCGGTCGGTCTGGTCCGCCAATGCCTGGCGCAGCGCCTCGGTCAGGTCGGGATCGGTGAGCTTTTCATACTGGGGGTTGTCCCGGGGCAGGCTGATGGCGGTGCCCTCCCCATCCATCAGGAACAGTTCTCCCTCCGAGCCGTCGTCACAGCACAGACCCAGATAGTCCTCCAGGTTGGTGGCGTCTATGAGCAGGTAGAGCAAAAGATCCGCGCTCTCCGCACTGTCACTGATGAGCAAATACTGGTAACTGCTGATGCGCAGGGGGATGACCAGCGGCACCACATCCGCCCGGTTCTGGAAAGGGCTGCTGCCCACCGGCAGCAGGGTGATGCCCTGCACCGCGGACAGGTCATAGCCCAGGGTATAGTCTTCCCGGTCAATGCCCAGGCGGAATACATAGGGGGCAAACAGGGCGGGGCCATCCCCCTTGGTTTTGGCCAGCAGGGCCGACTGCACCAGCCCGCTGGTCTGCATGAAATCGTTCAGGTCGGACTGAATGTCGTTGTTGACCACGGTGTAGTTGTCGGCGGTGCTGTTGACAATGTTGATGCACTTGGCCCGGAACTCCGCCGAAGCAATGCGGGTGACCAGACGTTCCAGCAGATCCTTGTAGGTATCGGAAAACTTGGTGGCGGCGGAGGCGGTGTCCACGCCGCCCTGGGTCACCGCACTGCCCAGCAGAAAGGAGTGCAGGTACATGTTCAGGGCGATCATGGCACAGGCAAAAATCAGCAGGATGGGCACCGTCATATACAGCCACACCTTGAAAGCCAGCTTGGTCTGGGCCAGCCGGCGGATTCGCTGGATCAAAAGTCTTTTCCTCCTTTGCCGGCTCAGTCCTGAACGGAGTTCTGGTATTCCGAGGGGGTCATGCCGGTTTCGTTCTTGAAGGCCCGGGAGAAGGAACGGTAGTCCTGGTAGCCGGTGCGGTAGGCGATCTCACTGATGTTGGCCACCCGGGCCTTGAGCATCTGTTTGGCATAGGCCATGCGCACCTGCAAAAGGTAATCCCGGAAGTTGACACCGGTCTTATCCTTGAAGTAGATGGCAAAATAGCTCTCGCTCAGGTTCACCTGGGCGGCCACATCCTTGGCCTTCAGGTTGCGGTTGAGGTTGTTGCGGATATACTCCTTGGCAATGCGGATGGTGCGGTTTTCGTCCCCGGTCATGGCCTCCAGCATCTTGCTGTACCGGGCAAAAGCGCTCACCAGCCAGTCCCGCATCTCCCCGATGGTGTTCAGGGAGTTGAGCTCCTCATAGGAGAAGGGGAATTCCATCTTTTTGTCCGGCTGGGTCATCTGCACCTGTTTCTGGGCGGTGAGCAGCAGATACATGCACATGCCCACCACAAAGCTGGGCGGCGGTTCGCCCCCCACCAGCAGGGACTGGAAGAAGGCTTCGCAGTAGGTGCGGATGGCGGGCAGGTCGTTCTGCAGCAGGGCGGTGGTCAGGGGGGCGAAATCAATGTTTTCCTGGGAAAAGGCCGGGGTGTAGCTGTTGATGGTGTTGCTGTCAAAGACATCCTGGTCGGCGTCGTAGATGCGGTAGCTCAGGGCTTCCTGGGCCCGGGCAAAGGAGAGGCTGGTCTGGCTGAAGCCCGGCACCACCTTGCCCAGCCCCACCCGCACATCGTAGGGGGTGCCGGTGCGGATGCGGGTCACACACTGGTTCAGGCGGGTCAGGAACTCCTCATCCCGGGTGGTTTCCCCGTTGAAGATGGCCGCCAGGCGGCTGTCGTCATAGACCCAGCATTCCATGGGACTGCCGAAAAATACCGTGCTCACAATGCTGCGGGCGATCTCTTTCAGGGGCGGGGCCTCCCCGCTGTCCCTGCGTTCCAGCTGGAAGATCGCCACAAAGTTGGGGCCGTTGGTGATGGCCAGCTGCAGCCCTTCCACCCCGCCGGACCCGCTGTATTTCTTCTGGACCAGATGATTCAGGAACAGGGTGCGGGAGGAATCCATCAGCCGGGTGATCTCCTGCTCGTCCGCCGCGGCGTTCTTGCGGTGGGACAGCACCTCCTGGCACTGCTGCAGCAGCACGGTGCGGAACTCTTCCACATTCAGCGGCTTGAGAAAGTAGGTCTTGACCCCGTAGCGGATGGCTTTCTGGGCATAGGCAAACTCCCCGTATCCGCTGAGGATGAGGAACCGGGTGGGCAGTTCCTCCTCATGGGCACGGCGGATGACCTCCAGCCCATCCATATCCGGCATGTTGATATCCATAATGGCAATGTCCGGCCGGAACCGCCGCAGATCCTCCAGGGCCTGCTGCCCGGTACCCACACAGCTGACCACCAGCGCCTGTTCCAGCAGGCGGGTGACAATGGCCCGGAGCCCGGTGCGGATCGCCTGTTCATCGTCGGCAATCAGAACGGTCACTTTCTGATTCAATGAGAATCCTCCTATCAATATCGGCCGCCAACCGCCATTCCATGCCGGCAGGCGGGCCCATGCCCGGCATGAACTTTTGATGCCTTATAAAAAAGAGAGCCTGATTTTTCGGTGATCCGCTCTGCGGCCACCCGCACTGTCCCGAGCCGGTATTTTTACGATAGCACACCCCTCACAAAAAAGCAATAAGCCGAAGAGCCGTTATTTTCCAGCGTCATGCACAAATCTCGGTCGATACGTTTGTTTGTTTTAGTGGGTATGACGGCGTTTTTGTTGAGAGATGTTACATTTTTAATGAAATGTGCCCTGTTGCCCACCAACCCAATGAGGATAAACTATAGTTGTCAGATAAAGTACCGGTGCCCGAGAGCCGGTACAAAAATTCATATAAGAAGGGAGAACACTTCTCATGAGAAAAACCATGGCAAAAGTGACCGCACTTGCGGTAGCGGCCGGCATGCTGGCCGCGTGCGGTTCCACCGGCGGTTCTACCGGCGGCGGCACTGCGGAGACCTCCACCGGTGCCACCGGTTCGGGGGACGCAACGGTGATCGAGGTATGGTCCAACAACCGTCATGACGAAGAGTACATGACCCAGATGATCGATGCGTTCAACGCGAGCCACACCGACATCCAGATCGAGTACACCATCCTCACCGACGACTGGGCCAACTCCATCCAGCTGGCCTTCCAGGCCAACACCGCCCCGGACATCATCACCATCGCCGCTTCGGACAACATGACCCTGAGCGACTACGTCAGCGGCGGCATGTTCGAAAGCCTGACCCCCTACATCGAGGCGGACACCGAGTTCCAGACCGTCACCGAAGTGTACGATCACATGTATGAAGGCCTGAACTCCATCGGCGACGAGATCTACTGGGTGCCCAACGGCGTTCGTTCCGGCACCCGCATCGAATACAACGTGGAACTGCTGAAGAACGCCGGCTATGACGGCGTGCCCGCTACCCTGGACGAGCTGGTGGAAGCCTGCAAGGCCGTCACCGAGCAGGGCAACGGCAGCGTCTACGGCGTGGGCTTCACCTCCTCCAGCCCGCTGAGCCGCTGGATCGAGGGCGTGGCCGAAATGAGCGGCGCCACCCATATGGGCTATGACTACGTCAACGGCGTCTTCGACTTCTCCAGCTGGAAGCCGGTCATTGAATCCGCTGCCAAGCTGTACGCCGACGGCTCCGTGCTGCCCGGCTCCGAGACCCAGGGCGTGGACAACAGCCGTGCGCTGTTTGCCCAGGGCGCCTTCGCTGTCTGGGGCAACGCTTCCCAGGAAGCCGGCGTCTTCACCGACCAGTTCCCCGTCTCCTTTGACTGGGGCGTCGCCGAGCTGCCCACCATGGACGGCACCGTCAAGGGCGCGCTGAGCTGCACCCCCAACTTCGGCTTCACCATGCTGACCAGCTGCGAGAACAAGGACGCAGCCTGGGAGGTCATCAAGTACTTCTCCAGCGAGGACTTCATGAAGGGCTACCTGGAAGGCGGCTACACCCTGCCCCTGTCCACCTATATGTCCGAAAAGATCGACTCCTCCAAGACCGGCCGTCTGGCGGACTTCGCCCTGACCGACTATGAGGACGTGTATCCCACCCCGCCGTCTGTTGCCATCGAAGGCGACGACTACCTGGTCACCCTGTGGAACGCCGTGCTGGGCAATGTCTCCGCCGACGAGGCTATCCAGGACCTGAACACCCGCTATAACGAGGCTTTGGAACGCGGGCTGAGCAACGGCAGCTGCACTCGCGTTGTGATCGCGGACTATGATCCGCTGCATCCGTCCGCCGGCACCCCGACATACGAAACCGAGTAAGCCCCGGCCGGGTCGCAGTTGACTGCATGAACCGAGAATGCGCTCCCGCGAGGCAAAGCTGCGCGGGAGCGCATTTTTTCCGGTTCCTTTAAGGAGGTACCATAATGAGCGAAACGAAAGCCAAAACCGCCGTGAAAGCACCCAAACGCGGTATGGACGCCAACACCAGCGCGAAGATCGCCACCGTGCTGATGATGTTCCCCGCGGTTTTGCTGCTGTGCGTTGTATCCATCTACCCGTTTTTGTGGCTGTTCCGCTATGTCTTCTATGACTACAACGGCATGACCTCGTACTTTACCGGTCTGCACAACTTCACCCGTATGTTCGGGGACACTGCCTTCTGGGCCAGTGTGGGCCATACCTTTGAATACGCCATCCTCAAGATCATCTTCATCATCCCCCTGGCCCTGATCATGGCCGAGCTCATGAGCCAGAAGATCCGGGGTTCCGGCGTGTTCCGGGTCATCTACTTCATGCCCACCATCATCTCCACCGCCATCTCCGCCATGGTGTTCGGCTTCATCTTCGCAGCGTACAACGGCGTGCTCAACGCTGTGCTGCGGGCCACCGGCATCATCAGCCAGAACATCAACTGGCTGGGCGATTCCAACACCGCCATGTGGGCCGTGCTCATCGTGGCTGTGTGGGGCGGCTTCGGTAACTACATGATCTACTTCATGTCCGGTTTGTCCAGCATCCCCCACGATGTGTACGAATCCGCCATGATCGACGGCGCCGGCGGGCTGACCACCTTCTTCCGCATCACCCTGCCCATGCTCAGCCCCATGTTCAAGGTCATCATGATGCTGGCCATCACCGCCGCCTTCAAGGACTATGAGTCCATCATGGTCCTGACCCAGGGCGGTCCGGACAACCGCACCCAGGTCATGTTCCTGTACATCTACCAGCTGCTGTTCGGTACCAGCACCACCAAACCCCAGATCGGCTACGCCTGCGTGCTCAGCCTGGTGGCTGCCATCATCGTGGGCATCGTCACCGGCCTGTACATGCTGCTGGCCCGCAAGCTGGACGACGTGATGTAAGGAGGACAAAGCTATGTTCAAAAAAGAATCTTCCGGCGAAGTCATGTCCACCAGCACCCATGTGGCCCGCTTTATCCTCTTCCTCTTCATGCTGATCGTGGCTTTGCTGACCCTGTACCCGGTGCTGTACGTCGTCTTCGGCTCCTTCAAGGAGAACGGCGAGCTGCTCATCGGCGGTATCAACATGTTCCCCAAGGTGTGGATCGTGGACAACTTCATCGAAGCCTGGCAGAAAGCCGACTTCAGCGTCTACACCATCAACAGCGTGATCATCGCCGTGGGCGTCATGATCCTGTCCCTGATCTCCTCCGGTATGGCCGGCTACGTGCTCAGCCGCCGGAACTTCAAGGGCAAAAAGCTCATCTACGGCCTGCTCATGGCCTTCATGTTCATCAACGTGGGCTCGGTTTCCCTGCGCCCCCTGTTTGAACTGGCCATCAGCCTGCACCTGAACACCTCCCTGTTCAGCGTCATCTTCATCTCCGCCGGCACCGCCCAGGCCACCTACATCTTCCTGGTGGACAGCTACATGAAGACCCTGCCCAAGGAACTGGACGAGGCCGCCACCATCGACGGATGCACCTTCTTCCAGGTGTACATCCACATCATCCTGCCGCTGCTGCGGCCCATCCTGGCCACCGTCGCCCTGCTTTCCTTCCGCGGCGGCTGGAACGAGTACATCCTGCCCCTCGTCTTCACCATGACCGACCAGGCCAAGCGTCCCTTGACCGTGGGCGTCACCATGCTGAAGAACTCCGGTGACGGCGCGGCTGCCTGGAACATCATGTTCGCCGGCGCCACCATCGCCATCATCCCCATCCTGCTGATCTACATCGTGGCCAGCAAATACTTCATCGAAGGCCTGACCGGCGGCGCTGTCAAAGGCTGAGCCCCGGTTTTCGCCCCTGTTTCCTCTTGTCTGCGCATGCCCGCCCCCGGCCGGGGACGGGCGTGCGTAGCCTTTTATCAAAGCCAATCCACGGCAACAGCCATCGGGAGGTCTGCCCTGTGAAAGAATACATTGAAACCGTTATTGCCCCCCGCATCCGCGGTGATGGCGGGTGGCTGGATATTTTGAGCATCGACGGCGACTGCATCAAGGTCCGCCTGCAGGGGGAATGTTCCAAGTGCAACATTGCCCCCCGCTGCATGGACTGGGTCCGCCAGGAGATCAAGCGTGATCTGGGCCGGGATGTCCGGATCGAATACCTCCGCAAGAAACCGTTTTTCTGGGACAACGACTGATGTCCCCCCACGGCCCGGGTCACCCCGTGCCCCCGCAAGGAGTTGATGATACATGGCATTTGTTCCGGTCGTGCGCAGAAGCATGCGCCCTGAAGAATTCACCGACCTGCGTTTCAACTGGCTGAAACGCTATGTCTACGCCGAAAAGTACGAGATCACCGATCTGCAGGTGCGGGATGCCCGCCAGATCACCGAGGATCAGTATGAGGATGCCCCGGGGGGCTTCCGTCCCCTGAAGCGGGGGGATCTGTACTTCACCCCCGACGGCACCGCCTTTTTCCGTGCCCATGTCACCGTGCCCGAGCATCTGCGGGGCAAGGAGCTGTGGCTGTCCCTGTGGACGGCGGCAGAGGTCATCGTCAAGGTCAACGGCCGCTATGTGGGCGGCATTGACCCCAACCGGGACCGCATGCTGCTGAGCCCCTACGTTGACAGCGACGAGCTGGACATCGAGATGGAAGGCTACAACCGCTCCAAGCCCGACGACGAGCGCAACCCCGACGCCATGGCGCTGCGGGGCTGCCGTCAGGTGTTCAACGGGCTGTACCTGGCCACCGTCCGCCACGAGGTGCTGGACCTGTTCTACGACCTGCAGCTGCTGCTGGACGTGGCCAAGAGCGCCTATTTCAACGAGGATTACCGCAAGTTCCTGAACATCGAGCTCTCCCGGGCCCTGGACCTGGTGGACTTTGACCTGCTGCGGGGCAACACCGACCCGGATACCGGGCTGCTGGTGCTGCCCGCCGACCAGGAAGCGGCGGTGATGGACCAGATCAAGGCGGCTTCCGCCTACATTGACAAGGTCATCTATTCCAACGACGACTTCAAGGGCACCGGCGACGTGGCTCTGGTGGGCCATTCCCACCTGGACCTGGCCTACTACTGGCGGCGCATCCACACGGTGCACAAGAATGCCCGCACCGTCCTGATCCAGCTGCGGCTGATGGACCGCTACCCCGATTTCAAGTACACCCACACCCAGGCGTACACCTACGAACTGCTGGAGAAATACTACCCCGATCTCTTTGCCGAGCTGAAGGAGAAGGTGGCTTCCGGCAACTTTGAGCCGGTGGGCGCCATGTACGTGGAGCCGGACTGCAACATTCCCGCCGCCGAAAGCCTGGTGCGCCAGCTGCTCTACGGGCAGCAGTATTTCCGCAAGACCTTCGGCAGGACCATCGACAACGTCTGGCTGCCCGACGTTTTCGGCAACAGCTGGATTCTGCCCCAGATCATGGCCAAGAGCGGGGTAAAGTACTTCGTCTCCAACAAGATGTCCACCTGGAACGACACCAACCGCTTCCCCCACAACAACTTCCTGTGGAAGGGCATCGACGGCTCCACCGTCTATGCCTGCGTGCCCCCCACCCACTTCATCACCTGGAACATGCCCAGCCAGATCCAGGAAAACTGGGAGGCCTACCAGGACAAGGAGACCGGCGGCCAGACCCTGTCCATGTTCGGCTACGGCGACGGCGGTTCCGGCGCCACCGAAGAAATGATCGAGCTGATGCACCGGTTCGACAAGCTGTCTGTCATGCCCAAGACCGAGCATGTGGGCGCCGACGAGTTCCTGCACAAGAACTTTGACGGCAACACCAAGCTGGACACCTGGGACGGGGAGCTCTACCTGGAAATGCACCGGGGCACCTTCACCACCAAGGCGGCGCTGAAGCGGGCCAACCGGGAGCTGGAATTTGCCCTGCGGGACACCGAGCTGCTGGGCGTGCTGCGCTCTGCCGCCGGGGAAGCCTGGGACGACGACGCCCTGCGGGATGTGTACAAGAAGTTCCTGGTCAACCAGTTCCATGACATCCTGCCCGGCAGCCACATCCACCCGGTGTACGAGGACGCCCTGGCCGACTATGACCAGGTGCGCACCGCCCTGACCGAGATGCGGGGCAGCGGCAGCGCCTGGTTCAACACCCTGAACTTTACCCGCCGGGCTCCGGTGTTCGTGCCGGATGACAACGGCTCCCTGACCCGCAACGGGGTGCGCGGCCGGTTTGTGCAGCCCGACCTGGCCCCCTTCGCCAAGGCCGAGACCCTGCCCGCCCTGCCCGCCTGCCCCGGCTGGCTGCAGGAAAACGGCCTGAGCCTGACCACCCCGCTGTATGAGCTGACCTTTGACGCCGACGGCAGCATCCTGCATCTGTGGGACCGTGCCCTGCAACGGGAATGGGTGGACGGCGTCTGGAACCGCCTGCACCTGTACCAGGATATGCCCGGCATGTACGACGCCTGGGACATCCTGCCCAACTACAAGGACAAGGAATTCCCCCTGACCGTGGCCGAGCCTTTGCACCGCACCTACATGGACGATACCATGGCCGAATTCACCGCCACCCTCACCACCGAGAAGAGCCGCTGGACCCGGGTCATCCGCCTGTTTGCCGCCAGCCCCATGATCGAGGTGGAGAACATTGTGGACTGGGACGAGACCCACAAGCTGGCCAAGGCGGAGTTCGGTGTGAACGTGCTCACCCGGGAACTGCTGTGCGACACCAGCGCCGGCTTCATCCGCCGGGAGACCCACCGCAACACCAGCTGGCAGAAAGCCCGGTTCGAGGTCTGCTCCCACAAGTGGTGCGACCTGTCCGAGACCGACGCCGGCGTGGCCCTGATCAATGAGGGGATGTACGGCCTGGGCATCGACGGCAACCACGTGACCCTGAGCCTGCTGCGGGCCACCATGCGCCCGGATATCACCGCCGACCGGGGCCATCACGACTTCTGCTTCCAGATCCTGCCCCATGCGGGCGGCCCGGTGCAGGCGGGGGTGAACCGCTTTGCCCTGGAGCAGAACCTGCCTCTGCGCCGTCCCAAGCTGCCCGAATCTCTGCCCGAATCCCTCACCTCTCTGCTGGCCTATCTGGCCGCCGCCGGCGACCGGCTGTATCTCCAGGCCCTGAAGCGCAGCGAGGACGGCAAGAAGATCGTGGTCCGTCTGTGCGAATCCGACGGACGTCGGGGCACCCTGACCCTGCCCTTCCCCGTCACCCCGGTGAACATGCTGGAAGATCCCACCGGCGAAGCCACCGACCGGCTGGAATACCATCCCTTTGAGATCCTGAGCTTTGCCTGCCCCCTGTAAGGAGGGCCCCCGCCATGAACGAGATCATTCAAAAACGCTATCACGAAAATCCCGCGGTGCTCCACCTGGGCACCCTGCCGCCCCGCAACGATTTCATCCCCTTTGCCCCGGACCAGGACCCCTTCGCCTCCCGGGACACTTCGGCGCGGGTGCACAGCCTGAACGGGCTGTGGCAGTTCCGCTACTATGAGGATCCCCGGCAGATGGAGGCGGACTTTCCCGCCGGTGCCGACGGGCACTGGGCCGAAATGCCGGTGCCGGGCTGCTGGCAGCTCCACGGCTTTGACGCCCCCCAGTACATCAACACCCGCTATCCCTTCCCCTTTGACCCGCCCTACGTCCCCGACGCCGACCCCACCGGGGTGTACCGCCGCACCTTTGCCCTGGAAAAGCAGGCCGGGCGGCGGTATCACCTGGTGTTCGACGGGGTGGACAGCTGCTTCTACCTGTGGGTCAACGGTCGGTTTGCGGGGTACAGCCAGGTCAGCCACACCACCAGCGAGTTCGACCTCACCGACTTTGTGCGGGAGGGGGGAAACGAAGTGGTGGTGGCGGTGCTGAAATGGTGCGACGGCAGCTACCTGGAATGCCAGGACAAATGGCGGCTGTCCGGCATTTTCCGGGATGTGTACCTGCTGGAGCGGGCCCCGGGCATCCGCAGCTATACGGTGGACGCCCTGCCCGCCCCCGACTACCGCACCGCCCGGGTGGTGCTCCATGCGGACACCCAGGCCCCCGGCACTGCCGCCCTCTATGACCCGGAAGGCACCCTGCTGGACCGGCAGGATTTTGCCGCCGGTCCCGACGCCCAATTGGTCTTTCCGGTGGAGGCGCCCCGGCTCTGGACCGCCGAGACCCCTGCCCTCTATCGCCTGGTGCTGACTACGGCGGAGGAGGTCATCGGGGAGGAGGTGGGCATCCGCCGGGTGGAGATCCGGGACGGGGTGTTCCTGGTCAACGGCCGCCCCATCAAGATGAAGGGGGTCAACCGCCACGATTTCTCCGAGGAGGAAGGCGCCGCCGTCACCCCCGCCCAGATGGAAGAGGATCTGCGGCTGATGAAACAGCTGAATGTGAACACCATCCGCACCTCCCATTACCCCAACAGCCCCCTCTTCGCCCGCCTGTGCGACCGGTACGGCTTCTACCTGGTGGCGGAAGCCGACCTGGAAAGCCACGGCAGCATTTCCGGCTGCGATCTGCGGGTGGACGGGCACTCCAGCAAGCAGGGCATGGCCTATCTGGTCTCCCTGCCCGAGTTCCGGGCCGCCATCCTGGACCGGGTCCAGCGGCTGGTGCTGCGGGACCGCAACCGGCCCTGCATCCTGCTGTGGTCCCTGGGCAACGAGTCCGGGTACTCCGCCGCTTTGCGGGACGCCGGGCGCTGGGTGCACCGCACCGACCCCGGCCGCCCCGTCCACTACGAATCCAGTTGGGTCACCCTGCCCGGGGAGGTCATCGAGGACGTGTCCGATGTCATGTCCCGGATGTACTTCTCCCTGGAGGACTGCCGGGCCTACCTGCACAGCCATGAGGCGGTGCGGCCCCTGTTCCTCTGCGAGTACTCCCACGCCATGGGCAACGGTCCCGGCGACCTGGAGGACTACTGGCAGATCTTCTACTCCGACCCCCATTACATGGGCGGCTGTGTGTGGGAGTGGAACGACCACGGCATCCTGCGGGGCCGCACCCCCGACGGCCGCAAGCGCTACGCCTACGGCGGGGATTTCGGGGAGGCCGCCCACGACGGCAACTACTGCATCGACGGGCTGGTACTGCCCGACCGCCGGATGAAACCCGGTGCCTGGGAGATGAAGAACGTCTACCGGCCCCTGCGCATCACCGCCGCCCCCGACGGGAGGTATCTGGTGCGCAACACTCTGGATTTCACCGACGCCCAGGACGCCCTGGTCCTGGCCTATGAGATCACCGCTGCCGGGCGGGTGCTCCACCGGGGCACCCTGCCCCTGGCCCTGCCCGCCGGGCAGACGGTGCGGGTCCAGGTCCCCGAGGCCCAAACGGCCCCGGCGGATTCCTGCATCCGGTTCCTCACCCTGCGCAAGGGGGCGGAACCTGCCTGGGGCTCGGTGGCCGAGGAGGCCATCCTGGGCACCGAACAGCTGCCCCTGCGCCCCGCCGAACCCGCTGTTCCCGGCACCCCGATGGGGCCGGGCATGGCGGTGACCGCCGAGGACGCCCTGACCCTGACGGTTTCCGGGGCGGGCTGCGTCTGGGTGTACGACAAGACCACCGGCCTGCCGTGCAGCGTCCGCCGGGAAGGCACCGAGCTGCTGCGCCGCCCCATGACCTGGTGTGTGCGCCGGGCCCCCATCGACAACGATATGAACCTGACCTCCGCCTGGGCGGACCTGTTCCTGGACCATCTGCAGGCCAAGATCTACGCCTGCTCCCACACCCAGGAGGGAGGCACCGTGCGCATCCAGACCCATCTGGGGCTGGGCAGCATGGTCCGCCGCCCGGTGTGCCGGCTGCACCAGACCCTGACCTTCTTCCCCGACGGCAGCCTGGAGCTGCAGGCCCGGGTGGAGGTGGGTCCCCAGCCTGTGGCCCTGCCCCGGTTCGGGGTACGGTTTGCCCTGCCCCCGGACTGTGACCGGGTGGCCTACTACGGCATGGGTCCCTTCGAGAACTACGCCGACAAGCACCAGGCCAGCTATCTGGGCCGGTTTGAGGCCACCGCCGACCAGCTCTTCACCGACTACATCCGGCCCCAGGAGACCGGCTCCCACGCAGCCTGCCGGGAAGCCGCCGTCACCGGCCCCGCAGGCGGGGTGACCATCACCGGCCAGCCCACATTCAGCCTGCAGGTGCTGCCCTATACCCTGGAGGACCTGTGCGCCGCCCGCCACAGCGACGAGCTGACCCGGGCTGATCTGACCGAGGTGCACATCGACTACCGCCAGCACGGCATCGGGTCGGAGAGCTGCTGCACCACCCTGCCGCTGTGTTACCGGTTCGAGGAAAAGAATTTCACCTTTGCATTCCGCCTGAAGATCGTATAAACAAGATCATACAAAAAGAGGGAAGGTTCCTTTCCCTCGGGAGGCATCCGATTATGTCCTATTCCCTTTTGCCGGATGGATTCATCCGCCATTATCTGTACACCGGCCGCAAGGAAAGCGAATTTTCCTGCGATGTGCAGGAGACCAACCAGCTGCGCAGCGAAAAGAAGATGCGCGAACTGGCCGCCCGCCACGATCCCCTGACCCCGCCCGCCGACCTGCGTCTGGGCGGGGAAAGCCCCCTGGATCTGCCCTGGAAATACTACTATTCCCACGGGAACATCTTCCTGGACGACCCCGCTTTCTATGAGGAACTGTGCCGGGTGGAGATGCACGCCGCCACCCGGCTGGAGCTGGACGCCCCCGCCCGGGTGTCCCTGCGGCTGTGGAGCTACGCCGCCGTGGACCTGTGGGTGGACGGCACCCTGGCCTGCACCCTGCAGCACCCGGTGTACAAGCCCATTCAGTACCGGGACTTCACCCTGGACCTGAGTGCCGGGTCCCACCTGCTGTATCTCCGGCTGGAAAATCTGGGCGTGCGGGATACCCGCATCGCCTTTGCAGTCCAGATCACCCAGGGCGCCGACCAGCTGCAGATCACCCTGCCCGACGCCGGGCACTGCACCCCCTACGAGGAGGCGGCGGCCCTGCTGGACTCCGCCAACGTACACGAGGGTGTGCTGACGGTCAGCGCCCCCCTGCCCGCAGGCAGCTGCCTGCGGTATGACCGGGGCATCTGGGATTTCCGCCGCCAGCAGGAACGGTTTGTGGTACAGGACGCCGCCGGCCGGGCCGAACTGCCGCTGGAGGCGTACGAGGCCTTCACCCTGGAGATCCCGGTGGGAGACACGGTGCTCACCCGCCCGCTGGAGCGGGCGGAACTGCGCCATCCCGCGTATCTGGCGCCGGAAGTCACCGACCGCCGCCGGTACCAGCTGGAACAGATCGCGTCGGTGGCCTCGGAGGTGCGCAGCGCCACCGACGGCTTCGCCCTCTTCCCCATGCTGGCCCGCAAGGCCCTGGGGCTGAACCCTGCCTCCGACCACGAAGAGCTGCGGGTCTCCCTGCGCCAGATCGAGCGCCGGATGGACTGCGCCGACTTCCTGACCACCGCCCTCATCCGGCTGCAGCGGGAATACGGTATTCCCGACGATCTGCAGCCGGAGATGAAGCGGGTGCTGCTGAACTTCCGCTACTGGATGGACGAGCCCGGTCAGGACGGCATGTGCTTCTGGAGCGAAAACCACACCCTCATGTTCTTTGAGACCGCCTACTTCTTCGGCGGCCTGTATCCCGACGAGGTCTTTGTGCGGTCCGGCCGCACCGGCCGCCAGCTGCGGGACACCGCCCGCATGCGCATCCGGGAATGGCTCACCGACGTGTGTGAGACCGGCTTTGACGAGTTCAACTCCTCGGTGTATTCCCCCCTGACCCTGGCTGCCATGCTGAATATCGTGGATTATGCCGAACCGGATCTGGCCGCCATGGCCCGCACCGCCTGCGACGAGATGCTCCGCACCGCCGCCCGCCACTGTTTCCGGGGAATTCTGGTTGCCCCCATGGGCCGGGTCTACCGGGGCATCATCGCCCCCTGGGCGGAAAGCATGCAGGCCATGCTGAACTGGCTGTTCCCCGCCGCCCCCTATGTCACCTGCCCCAGCCTGAGTTTCTGGGCCACCACCCGGTACACCCCGCCCGCCGACCTGGAAGAGATCGCGGCACAGACCGGGGCTTTCCACTACACCACCAGCAACGCCCGGGTGGACGGGTACAAGACCGCCGACTATCTGCTGACCAGCGTCCAGTCCCCCCGCCGGGACGGGGTGCAGCGGGTCTGGCAGCCGGAAGAGCGGGAGGAAATGCGGGATCATTTTATCTATGTGAAATCCCTGAACGAGCATTTTCACGGCACCACCCAATTTCAGCCCGGGGAATACGGGTACCAGCAGCACATGTGGTACGCCGCTCTCAGCGACGACCTGGTGGTATTTGCCAACCATCCCGGCCATACCTGCGAGGATATGAGCGAGGTGCGTCCCGGGTACTGGTACGGCAACGGAGCCATGCCCGCCCTGCGCCAGCAGGACAACGTGCTGGGGGCGGTGTATGTGATCCCCCAGAGCAACCCCATCGCCTTCACCCACCTGTTCTGGCAGCAGGACCGCTTTGACGAGACCGACGCCCGGGGCAGCTGGCTCTTCGGCCGGCGGGGGAACAGCTGCATCGGTGTGTGGTGCAGCGTACCCCTGCAGGACCATGACGAGACCATGTTTGGCTGCGAAAAGCGGGCCATGGGTCCGGCCAGCGCCTATCTGGTGGTGTGCGGCAGCACGGCGGAAAGCGGCAGTTTCGACGCCTTCTGCCAGAGCTGTCTGACCCGCCCGGTGGATTTCGACATCCACACCGCCACCCTTCACTGTGCCGAGTTCGACCTGCCCTTTACGGCGGGAAGCAACGGCACCCAGATCCTGGATTGATACCGGGGAGGAACAATATCATGCTGTATGCCGGGATCGACCTGGGAGGAACCAACATCAAAGCCGCGCTGGTCACGGCCGAGGGAGAGATTCTCTGTGAAGCTTCCCGTCCTACCTGCCTGCCCCGCCCGTCCGGGGAGATCTGTGCCGACATTGCCGGCCTGTTGGACGAGCTGGCAGACCGGGCCGGGTGCCGGGGGCAGATCGCTGCCCTGGGCATCGGGTGCCCGGGGTCGGTGGACGAGGCAGGTACGGTGGTATACGCCAACAACCTGCGCTGGAAGAACTTTCCCGCCGGAACGGTGCTGCAAAACATGACCGGCCTGCCGGTGGCGGTGGGCAACGACGCCAACGTGGCGGCTCTGGGCGAGGCCCTGTTCGGCTGTGCCCGGGGCGCCCAGAGCGCCGTCATCGTCACCCTGGGCACCGGGGTGGGCGGCGGCATCATCATCAACGGCCGGATGGTCACCGGGTTCAACGGCGCTGCCAGCGAGCTGGGCCATATGGTGGTGGTACCGGGGGGTGTGCCCTGCACCTGCGGGCAGCGGGGCTGCCTGGAGATGTACGCATCGGCCACCGGTCTGGTGCGCATGACCCGGGAAGCCATGGACCGGCATCCCCACAGTCTGCTCCATACCCTGTCCGCCGGGCGGGGGGTGGACGGCCGGCTGGCCTTTGCCGCCGCCGACCGGGGCGACCAAGCCGCCCGGGAGGTGGTGGACACCTACCTGCAGACCCTGGCCCTGGGCCTTTCCAACCTGATCAACATCCTGTTTCCCGAAGTGATCGGCCTGTCCGGCGGGGTGGCCAACCAGGGAGAATCCCTGCTGGAACCCCTGCGCCGCCTGGTGGAACCGGCGGTGTATGGCCATGAGCTGGGCGGTCCCCGCACCAGACTGGTCTTGTGCACCCTGGGATACCGCGCCGGGGTCATCGGCGCCGCCATGCTGGCCAAACAGAAGATGGAATCCGGGACCTGAAGTTCCCAACAAACCAAAAGCCGCCGCCCTTTGCAGGGCGGCGGCTTTTTTCTGTTATGATCGGGGTCAGCCGGAATAGCTGGCCAGGAACCGGCGGGTCCGTTCCTCCCGGGGATGGTCGATGACCTGGTGGGCGGGGCCTTCCTCCACCACCACACCGCTGTCCATGAAGAGAATGCGTTCGGCCACGTCACGGGCAAAGTGCATCTCGTGGGTGACGATGATCATGGTGGTTTTCTGGGCAGCCAGCTCCCGCAGCACCCGCAGCACCTCCCCGGTGAGTTCCGGGTCCAGGGCGCTGGTGGGCTCGTCAAAGCAGAGGATATCCGGGTGCAGGGCCAGCGCCCGGGCGATGGCCACCCGCTGCTGCTGGCCGCCGGACAGCTGATGGGGATAATGCCCTGCCCGGTCGGACAGGCCCATCTGGTCCAGCAGGGCACAGGCGTTGGATTCCAGCTCCGCCAGAATGGCCTTTCGGTTGGCCTTGTAGTCGGAGCGCTCCCTGGCCAGCAGCTGCCCCGCCAGCATCACGTTCTGCAACGCCGTGTACTGGGGGAACAGGTTGAAGTTCTGGAACACCAGCCCGAAATGCAGCCTCTTTTTGCGGATCTCGGCTTCGCTCTGGGTGTGGGGGTCGGCGGCGTCCCACAATGTCTCGCCCCCCACCTTGATGGAACCGGTGTCCGCCGTTTCCAGAAAGTTCAGGCAGCGCAGCAGGGTGGTCTTGCCGGAGCCCGACGACCCGATGATGGCCAGGGTCTCCCCCTGGTCCAGCTGCAGGGAGATATCCCGCAGCACGGCGGTGCTGCCGAAACTTTTGCCGATACCGGCCACTTCCAACAATGCCATGGGAATCGGCCTCCTTTCAGCAGCGGAAATAGTCCAGCCGCTTTTCCAGCCAGCCGAACAGCAGGGTGAGAATGCCCACGAACAGCAGGAAGAAGATGGCGGTGGAGAACAGCGGCCAGATCAGGCCCTTGGCGCTGTACTCCTTGGCCATCATGATGACTTCCTTGTTGGAGATCACGTTGGCCAGGGAGGTGTCCTTGACCAGGGTGATGATCTCGTTGCCCATGGGCGGGATGATGCGCTTGATGACCTGCAGCAGGGTGACCTTGAAGAAGATCTGGGTGCGGGTCATGCCCAGCACCTGCCCGGCCTCGGTCTGGCCTTTGGGCACGGCCTCGATGCCGCCGCGGTAAATTTCCGAGAAATAGCAGGCATAGTTGATGACAAAGGCTACCACCGCCGCCACCAGACGGCCGGAGGACCCGGCGGGCCAGGGATTTTCAAAGCCCAGCAGCCCCGGGCCCATGAAGATCACAATGACCTGCAGCATCAGGGGGGTGCCGCGGATGACCCACACAAAGGTCTTGACCACCCCGCGCAGGGGGGCAAACCGGCTCATGGAGCCGAAGGCCACCACCAGGCCCAGGGGCAGCGCAAAGACCAGGGTCAGGGCAAAGAGCTGAAAGTTCAGCCAGAAGGCCCCGGTCAGGCGGCCCCAGATCACAACAGCTTCGCTCATCATTCTGCCAGGGTCAGGCCGTACTTGTCGGCCAGGGTCTGCATGGTGCCGTCGGCCTTGAGTTCCTCAAAGGCGGCGTCCACGGCGGCGGCCGCGTCACTGCCCTTGCGGAAAGCCACGCCGTATTCTTCCACGTTCAGCTCTTCCTTCATGGCCAGGTCGGCGTAGTCGGTGCCCTCGCCGATCATGGCGGAAGCCAGGGTCAGGTCCAGCACGGCGGCGTCGGCGGTGCCCGCTTCCACTTCCATCAGGCAGTCGGTCTGCACCGTCTTGGTGATGACGTCGGCCTGCATGAGGTTTTCATCTTCCTCCACGGTGGTCTGGCCGGCGGAACCCGCTTCCACGGCCACCGTCTTGCCGATGAGGTCGGCGGTGGAGGTGTAGGCGGCGTCCGCCTTCATCACAACCACCTGGGCGTTCTTCACATAAGGCTGGGTGCAGGCCTGGTTGGCCTGGATGTCGTCGGTCAGGGTCATGCCGTTCCAGACGCAGTCAATGCTCTTGGCTTCCAGCTCCACAAACTTGGTGTCCCAGTTGATCTCCACAAATTCCGGCTCCACGCCCAGCTTTTCGCAGACGGCGGTGGCCAGCTCGGTGTCAAAGCCGGTGAACTCCCCGTTCTCGTCGGTGTAGTTCATGGGCTCGTAGACGGTGTAGCCGATGGTCATCTTGCCCTTGTCCTGGATGTAGGCCAGGTCGCTGTCGGCGGCGGTGGCGGCAGCGTCGGTTTCGGAAGCCGCCTCGGTGGTGGCGGCATCACCGGCAGCGTCGGCGGTGTCGGTCGGTTCGGAAGCAGGAGCGCCGCACGCGCAGATGCTCAGGGCCAGGCCCAGGGCCAGAAGGCCGCTCAGATACTTTTTCATGGTTCATTCCTCCTCATTGATACCCGTCCGTCTTTCCGCTTTATGTCTTTAGCCCAGTGAATCGGCAGGTACCTTACTATACTACTATAAATCCCCGGGCGGCGCAAGGGCACAAAGGCGCCAAACCCGTAAAAAGAGGCGTTTTTTCTGCCCTTTGGAGCCAAAAGCGGGGTCCGGACCTCTGGCACCCGGGGCGGCGGCATGGTATACTGAAAAAAACACCGGAAGGGGCTGTGCGGGGAATCCGGCGCCCTTCGCGCGGGCCAATCCCCCACAGACAAACACAACGGAGGTATCTCGGTATGGAAAGTCCCGTCAAAGACAAGCCCAAAAGCCACTGGCTGGCCAAGCTGCTCATCCCCAAGATCATTGTGGGGTGCGTGCTGGTGGCCCTGCTGGCCGCCGGCTGGCTGAGCATGCGCAATTACTACGAAAACAAGTACAAGACCACCAAGCTGGGGTTTGAGGATATCGGGGAGTTCGCCACCCAGGAATGCCGCACCACCCAGGTGAACTCCACCACCGCCGCCCGGGAGATCTTCGGGGTGCAGATCCCCTTTACCCAGAGCCGGTACATCTACAGCTATGATGTGGTCATCAAGGCGGGGTATGATTTCAGCGCCATCACCTGGGATGTGGCGGACACCACCATCACAGTACACCTGCCCGACCCCCAGGTTCTGAGTTGCGAGCTGGACCTGGATTCCTTCCAGGTCTACTACGAAAATGAGAGTGCCTTCCGCCACATCACCATGGAGGAGAACAACCAGGCCCTCACCGACCTGAAAACCAACGCCCAGAACGACGCCATCGCCAACGGGCTGATGGACAACGCCCGGGAAAACGCCGAGACCCTGCTCACCGCCTTCTTTGCCCAGGCCTACGACCTGGACGAGTACACCCTGAACTTTGCATAAAAAACAGCCTGCCGCAGCAATACGGCAGGCTGTTTTCATGGTTCAGGATACGGGTGCCGGGGTCTGTGCGGGGGCCGGAGATGCCTTGGGGCGCAGGGCCTTTGTCAGGGGGGCGGCGATGCGCCGGGCGAAGGCTGCCAGCACAAAACTGCCTACCACACACACCACCCAGAAGGCCGCCCAGACGAGGAATCCACCGCCCGCTGCCCGCACAAAGCGCAGCAGCACCAGGGTGATGAAGACGTGGTGAATGAGAAAGACGCCGTAGCAGTCCTTGGCCAGCAAAGCCAGCGCCTTTGTGACGGCGGGCACGGCGGCCTGGCCCAGCCAGAAGAGCGCCCAGAACACCGCCCCGGCCAAAAGACTCAGGCTGTGGTAGGAAGGCAGCCCGGCGGCGGCGCAGAACACCCCCACCGCGAGACACAGCCCCGCGGGGATGACCGCCCGGCGCCGCCCCAGCAGATTCCCGAAAAGGATGCCCAGGGTAAACACCGGCCACTCTCCCCAGACGGTGTGGAACCAGTCCACCCCATCGGGGCAGAGCCAGGGCCCCGCGGCCCAGACCAGGAAGGCCGCCGCCCCCAGCCCCAGCCGGCGGCGGGGGGTGCGGGTGGCCCAGAGGGTCAAGGGAAAGAGGCAGTAGAGCAGCACCTGGCAGCCCAGGTACCACTCCCCTACCTTATAGAACGTGGGGGTGTATGCCTGGAGATACCCGTCCAGCCCCACCAGGGAAAAGACCAGTTTCCACAAAGGCACGGCGGCATTGTTGCGGTGCCACACATCGCTGTACAGAAACAGGGGCACAAAGCAGAGCCAGAATACCGGGTAGATGGCGGCGGCCCGGCTGCGGAGATACTCCGCCGGGTGGCAGGGGCGGGCGGCGTACTTGGCCCCCAGCCCCGCCCCGGAGAGCAGGAACATGAGAAACACCGCCAGATGCACCAGGTCCCCGTAGGCCGGGGAGGTGAGCACTTTGGAGGCATACAGCCCCGCGGTGGCGGTCTCCACCCCGTAGTGGTAGCTCACCACCACCAGGATGGGCAGCAGCCGGATCAGGTCCAGCCCCGCCCAGTGTGTCTTGGCCGGCATGGCGTTTTCCCCCTTTTCATCAGGTGGCAGGGGCCTGCCCCGCCACAAATTCCCGGATCTCCGCCTCCACGGCGGCCACTTCCTTCTCGAAGGCGGCGGCGGAGACACGCAGCCCCCCGTTGCCCAGAATGATGATCTGTTCGGTGCCGTCGGAGCTGACCACCCGCACCCGGTGCTTGCGGCCCAGCTCGTGGGTGGTCTTTTCGATATACATGTCGGCGGTCTCGGCTTCCCGGGTGTAGACCACATGAATGTTGTGGTATTTCTCCACGCTGCCGGTACCGCCCCGCACCCGGTAGGCGTCAAACACCACAATGACCTTGCACCGGCGGTAGCCCGCATAGTTGCACAGGATGTCCTGCAGGCGGCGGCGGGCAGCGTCCAGGTCCCCATCGGCCAGGCGGTGAAGCTCCGGCCAGCCGAAGATCACGTTGTAGCCGTCCACCAGCAGGTATTCCGGCCCGGCAGGCTGGGCAGCCGCAGGGATGCGGGCATGGCCCATGGCACGGCGGGCGGCCAGGTCGGCGCTGCGCCGGGCGTTGGGAGTATTCTGGGTACGGCTGCGCACCGGGCCATAGGTGCGCTCAAAGATGGCCAGCAGCTCCTTGTCCTGGGCGAGGGTCCCCCGGTAGGCGTCCGCCCGGCGGCGGGCACTGCCGGAATTTTCGTCGCTCTCCCCGTCCTCCTCCTTGTCGGCGTCGGGGGCGTTGCGGCCCAGGCCGCTGGACACATGGGCCCGGGCAGGGACATCCTCCCACTTGACCAGAACCCCGGCCCCGTGGCTGCAAAAGACCGAATCCGCCGGGTTGTCGGTGTCGGCGTCGGCGTCATACCCGATGGCGGCGATGACCTCCTCCGGGTTGTGGCAGGGGGCGTAACCGTTGGGGGTGCAGATCAGACGCCCGGCGCCCCGGGTATACGCAGCCACCTCCCGGGCGTAGCCCCGCAGGGCCGCCACCGGGGCGGTACCGCAGAGCACCGCGGTGCCGTCGTCCTGCTGCTGGGGGGCGTCCATCTCCCCGCCCAGCCGCTGCAAATCGGTCATGGCCCGGCCTAGGCAGTCGGCAGGCAGTTCCAGCCGCACACTGTACCAGGGTTCCAGCAGCTGCACCCGCCCGGCCTTGGCGGCGGTGCGCAGGCCCTGGCGGACCGCCCGGTAGGTGGCCTGGCGGAAGTCCCCGCCCTCGGTGTGTTTCAGGTGGGCTTTGCCCGCCGTGAGGGTGATTTTCACATCTGTGAGGGGCGCTCCCGTGAGCACCCCTGGGTGGGTGCGCTCAGCCAGGTGGGTGAGCACCAGCCGCTGCCAGTTGCCGTCCAGGGTGTCCGGGCGGCAGGCGGCATCAAACTGCAGGCCGCTGCCCCGGGGGCCCGGTTCCAGCAGCAGATGCACCTCGGCATAATGGCGCAGGGGCTCATAGTGGCCCACCCCCTCCACCGGGGCGGTGAGGGTCTCCTTGTACAGGATGCCCCCTTCCCCGAAGGAGACCTCCAGCCCGAAGCGGCTTTGGAGTAGGCTTTGCAGCACTTCCAGCTGCACTTCCCCCATCAATTGCAGGTGGATCTCGCCCAAAGCGTCGTTCCACACCACCCGCAGCATGGGGTCCTCGTCCTCCAGGGTGCGCAGGGCCTTGAGGACGGTGTGGGGGTCGGTGCCTTCGGGCAGCTCCACCTTATAGTTGAGCACCGGTTCCAGCACCGGCAGCTCGGCGTCCGGCTGGGCGCCCAGGCCCTGGCCGGGGTAAGTCACCGTCAGGCCGGTGACCGCCACCACGTCCCCCGGCTCCGCCTGGCTGATAAGGCGGTACTTGGCCCCGGAGTAGACCCGCAGCTGGTCCGCCTTCTCACAGAAAGGTTTGGCCGCATCCGGGCGGCTTGCCAGCATATCCTTCACTTTGAGCATCCCGCCGGTGACCTTGAGCCAGGTCAGGCGGGTGTTTTCGTCATTGGAGATCTTGAACACCCGGGCCCCGAACTCGTCCAGGGGTTCCCGCTGGCGGGTGAGGGTGCGGATGGCGTCCAGCAGCGGGTCGATGCCCTCCAGCCGCAGGGCCGCCCCGAAGAAGCAGGGAAAGACCTCCCGCCGGGCAATGGCGGTGACGAGGTCGGCTGGTTCGGGGGTACCCCCGGCGAGGATCTCCTCCATCAGGGGTTCGCTGGCCATGGCCAGGGCCTCGTGGAAGGTGTTCTTATCCACATCGGGGCCGAAGTCCACGCAGCCGTCCCCGAACCGGCCCCGCAGTTCCCGCAGCCGCACCGCCCGGTCCGCCCCGGGCAGGTCCATTTTATTGATGAAAATCAGGGTGGGCACATGGTACCGGGCCAGCAGCCGCCACAAAGTCAGGGTGTGGGCCTGGACGCCGTCGGTGCCGGAGATGACCAGAATGGCATAGTCCAGCACCTGCAAGGTGCGCTCCGCCTCGGCGGAAAAGTCCACGTGGCCGGGGGTGTCCAGCAGGGTCACCGAGGTCTCGGGGCCATGTTCGTCGGCGGGCAGCACAAAGGCCGCCTGCTTGGCAAAGATGGTGATGCCCCGGGCCCGTTCCAGGGCGTCGGTGTCCAGAAAAGCATCCCGGTGGTCCACCCGCCCCAGTTTGCGCAGCACCCCGGCCCGGAAGAGCAGCGCTTCGGACAGGGTGGTTTTGCCGCTGTCCACATGGGCCAGCACCCCGATGACCAGACGTTTCATACAGTCCCCCACAGTTACAAAATTCCACAGTTTCTCCCTATTATTATACCGTTTTGGGGCGGGTTGTCCACCCTGAAGCAGTCGGCAGCAACCAGAAATGGCCGTTCCCCGCCGGAGCGGGAAGCGGCCATTTCTTTGGTGAGAAAAAGAGAATGTCAGGAAAATACGCTCTGCCCGGTCCTGCCCGGCAAGGGGACGGAAACCGCGGCTGCGGGGGCCTGCCGGACCTTTGCCGAATTTCCGGGGCAGGCATCCGGGGAACGGCGAGGTTGCATTTTTTGCGATGTTTGCACTTTTTGCTCTTTCCCCTAGATTATAGCCATTGTTTTCCCCGTTTGCAAGGGCGTCCGGCACAAAAAATGCCCCGCGGCAGAGGCCACGGGGCTGTTTGGGCAGGTTTGCTTTGGGGAATCACCCGGTCACGGTCAGGTCGGTGCGCAGCAGGATGTGCTCGGCGTTGTCCCCCAGCTGAATCTCAAAGTCGCCGGGTTCCACCCGCCAGACGTAGTCCGGACCCAGGGTGCGCAGGGCCCGGGGGCCCACTTCCAGGGTGAGGGTGCGGCTTTCCCCGGGGGCCAGGTCCACCCGGGTGAAGGCGGCCAGCAGCCGTTCCGGCTTGACCACCGAGCTGAAATAGTCCCGCACATACACCTGGGGCACCGCCACGCCGGGACGGGCGCCGGTGTTGGTCACGGTGAAGGTCACCCGGGCGTTGTCCCCGGGGGCGATTTCCTTGCGTTCCAGTTGCAGGCCAGAGTAAGCGAAGGTGGTGTAGGCCAGCCCGTAGCCGAAGGGATACAGGGGCAGCCAGTCCATCTCCACATACTTCTTGCCGCCGCCGGGGCGCCGGCTGTAATGGCAGGGCACCTGCCCCACGCTGCGGGGGAAGGTGATGGGCAGACGGCCGCAGGGTTCCGCCTGGCCGAAGAGCACCTCCGCCACCGCCGTGCCTCCCTGCTCCCCGGGGAACCAGGCTTCCAGGATGGCGGCCAGGTGGTCGTTCTCCCACACGGCGCTCACCGGGCGGCCGCTCTGGAGCAGCAGCACCACCGGGGTGCCGGTCTCATACACCGCCTTGACCAGGTCCAGCTGGCGGCCGGGCAGGTCCAGGGAGGTGCGGTCGAAGTTTTCGCCGCTGGTCTCCTCGTTGTCCCCCAGGCAGAGCACCGCCACGTCCGCCTGCCGGGCGGCGGCCACGGCGGCGGGGATGTTCTCCCGCAGGGCACTGTACCCGAAGATGACCCGGGCACCCCGGCCGTCGTTGACAAACTCGATGTGCACTTTGTACCGGCGCCCCGCCTCAAAGGTGAAGTTCAGGGCCTGGTCGGCGCTCTTGTCCGGACCCCAGCCGTCGATGAGCAGGGTATCGTCCACGTACAGCCGCATACTGTCCTGGGTGCTCAGGCCGATGGCCCCTTCGATGGTCTCGGGCATGCAGACCCAGCCGTCCCAGGCCACGCTGAAGCCGTTGGCGTCCAGCCCGGAATGGGGCAGGGCGAAGATCCAGTTGAAGTTGACGGTGGGGTCGGTGCGCACCATGACCGGCTCGCCCTGGGGCCGGGTGCCGTTGTAGTACCGGCCGGTCAGACCGCCGGGGTTGCCCGCCTCGTCCCGGAGCATGGCGGGGTCAAAGGGCTGCAGGGGCTGCTTGAGGAAGTTGCAGCCCCGCTCGTACACCACCCGGGTGTGCGGGCCGGCGGCGGCCCGGATACCTTCCAGCACCGTGACGGCGCCGGTGCGGCCCCGCGCCTCGGAGTAATCCCCCAACGCGGGGGTATCGGCTCCCGGCCCGATGACCGCGATGGTGCCCAGGTCGGGTTTCAGGGGCAGGACGCCGTCGTTTTTCAGCAGCACCACCGATTCCCGGGCAATGCGTTTGGCCAGGTCCAGGTGTTCGGGGCAGCGCAGCACCTTGGGGGCCAGGGTCTCGTCGGTGTAGGGGTGCTCGAACAGGCCCAGCCGGAACTTGACGCTCAAAATCCGGCGGCAGCAGGTATCCAGGATGGCCGGGTCCAGCTTGCCCTGGGTGATCAGGTTCTCGATGCCGTCCTGCCACACATCGTGGGGGAAGTCGTAGAGCTGCAGGTCCACCCCCGCTTCCAGCCCCAGGCGGATGGCTTCCTCCGGGGTGGGGGCGATGAAGTGCCAGTCATACAGGCGGGAAACGGCGGTCAGGTCGGTGCGCACATAGCCGGACATCCCGAACTGGCCCCGCAGCACGTCGGTGAGCAGCTCATGGTCCATGGAAACGGGGATGCTGTCGATGGAATTGTAGCTGCACATGGCGTTGGTGGCCCCGCCGTCCGCATAGGCGGCCTCAAACACCGGCAGGCAGTCGCTGAACACATCGTGGCGGCCCATGGTGCAGGGGGCGCAGTTCAGCCCGCCCACCGGGTTGCCGTAGCCCACATAGTGCTTGGGTTCGGCGGCCACGGCGTCGGGGGCGGACAGGTCGCTGCCCTGCTGGCCCCGGACCATTTCCCGGGCAAACTGGGCACACAGGTGGGTGTCCTCGCCGTAGGATTCCTCCCCCCGGCCGTAGCGGGGGTCCCGGATCAGGTCCATCACCGGGCCGTAGACCTCATGGATGCCGCTGGCCCGGGATTCGGCGGCGATGGCATGGCCCATCTCCCGCCCCAGGTCGGGGTCGAAGGTGGCGGCCAGGCCGATCTGCTGGGGGAAGCTGGTGGCCCCGCCGGTCATCAGGCCGTGGAGGGCTTCCTCGCTGAAGATAAAGGGGATGCCCAGGCGGGTCTTTTCCACCGCATAGCGCTGGACCTGGTTGGCCTGGGCGGCGCTCATGCCCCGCAGCTGCACGCTGCCCGCGCTGTTGCCGGCGAGCAGGGCGTCCAGCCGGTCCATATCCAGCCGGGTGACCCGGCCATTTTCATCCTGGGTGGTGAAATCCCCGGAGAAATACTGGTCGGTCTGCAGGATCTTTTCCCGCAGGGTCATACGGGCCAGCAGATCGTCCACCCGCTGTTCCACCGGCAGGGTGGGGTCTTGGTAAGGAAACATGGGAAAGCCTCCTGTAAAAAAGTGTCAGGAACGGATATCGGGAAGGTTGCGGCCGTTGACGGCCAGGTTGACAAAGCCGCCCGCTGCGGCCATGGCAAAGAGCAGGGGGATGCTGCCCGCCCCCAGGAACTGTTCCAGGTGGGGCTGCAGGGCGGTGCCCACCGCCGCGGCCCCGCAGGCCGCGATGCTGGACATGGCCGAGGTCACCCCGATGTAGGCGGTCTTGCCGCTGGGCGGGCTGGACGCAAACTGCAGGTTCATGCTGGCGATGGACGCCCCGCCGGAACAGGCAGCGGTGCCCACCATGAGCAGAGGGGCGGTGAAGGGGGCCCAGGCAGGGCGGATGAAGGCCCAGCCCAGGGTACAGCACAGGCTGAACAGGGCGGTGAGCAGGATCACCCGGCGCCAGCCGGCGGAGTCCCCGCAGCGGCCCCAGAACCAGCTGCCCGCCATGCCCAGTACCGCCGACACCACCCCCACCGAGGTGATGAAGGTGTGGCTGAGGCCCAGCACCCGCAGCTGGTACACCGAGAGGAAGGGGGTGGCCAGGCCACCGGCCAGCCCGCCGAGCACCGAGTAGAGCAGCAGCGGGCGGAAGGCCGGGTCCCGGGCAGGGCGCAGGATATCGGCGGGGCGCATGCGGCTGACAAAGGCCACGGGGTTTTCGTGCACCAGGGCCAGCAGGACGGCATCCGCCAGGGCCAGGGCCAGGCACACCACGCCGATGACCAGGAAGCCAGTGTAGGGTTTGCCGGCGGCGGTGAAGTGGTCCAGCTGGCGGCCCAGCAGCAGGGTGGCCGCACTGTTCACACAGGCGGCCACGATGTCCTTGCGGGCAAAGAACTGCCCGCGGGCTCCCTCCGGTGCCAGGCCCAGGGTCATGTGCTGGAGCCCCGGGGTGACCAGACCGGCGGAAAAGAAGGAGACGGTATACAGCACCAGCACCACCACCCGGGCGTGGGCGGCCCCGGACACTGCCAGGGGCACCATGAGCACCACAGCCAGAGAGAGCCGGTAAACCACACACATGAGCCAGATGGCCAGTTTGCGGTGGTGGATGCGCTCAAATACAAAGGGGGACAGAAACTGCAGCACACAGCCCAGCTGGGGGATCATGGCCACCAGGGCGCAGAAGGAGATGGACGCGCCCAGGTAGCTGAGATACCCGGCCAGGAAGTTGCCGGTGCCGATGGAGTAGATGACGGCGGCCACGGCGCCTTCCGCCACCAGGCAGCGGCGGCCGGACCGCAGTTGTGTTTCGGTAGGGGGCTGCACAGGGAAAAACAGTTGTGTGAACAGGCCCATAGGATCTGCCTCCCGGCGCTTACACCTTTGTGTACTGGCGGTGCCGCAGCAGGTCGGCATAGCCGGTGATCAGCCGGGTCAGGTTGGCAAGACCGCTTTCCTTGCTGACCTGCCGCCACTGGGTCAGGTACAGGGCGTACCAGTGTTCCAGCCGTGCGGCCAGGTCGGGGTTTTGCTGCCGGGGACCTGCCAGCCAGGCGCCGATCTCGTTCCAGAGGGTCACGCTCTCGGCGGTGACACAGGTGACGGAGACGATCTCTTTCTGCCCGGCAGGCAGGGTGGCGGCGCAGGCCAGCACCCGGTCCCGGGCGGCGGCCACGGCGTCGTTGGCTTCGGGGACTTTGGTCAGGTCCAGCTCGGCCAGCAGCTCGGCGCGGCGGGCATCGTCCCCTTCGATCCAGTTCACCGCATGCTGCCAGTCGAAGATCTCGTGGTCGGACAGGTCGGTGAGGGCGTCCATGAGCTGGCCGGAGGTATCCCCGTAGGCGATGCGGGAGATGGCCTCGTTCAGTTCGGCCATCTCCACCGGGGCGGCGTTCCAGCCGAAGGCGGCGCCGTACAGGATGCCGGGGATGGTCAGGCGGGGGTCGTTGATGTGGGCATAGTCCCCCCAGTCGGTGTTCAGAAGTCCCACCGCCCCGTACTTGTGGGCGTGGTGGCACATAGCCCGGATGTTGGAGTAGGCGTTGCGGTACAGCGGGACCCACCGGTTCCAGCCGCAGACCCCCGGGCAGGCATACTGGGTGATCCCGCTGGCGGCGATGTCCCGGATCTCATTTTCCCGCTGGTTGGGCAGATACCCCCAGTTCAGGCAGATGGTCTCCTTGGGCAGTTCGGCGCAGCTCTGGGGGAAGCGCCACATGATGTCCCCCCAGAACATGGGGATACACCCCTGGGACACCAGGTACTCGCACAGGGCCTTGACGTGGCGGACATAGAGGGTCTTTTCCCCCAGCTCGTCGGCCAGGGCCTTGCTGCGGCCCTTGCCCAGGTCGAAGGTCTCGTCGGCGCAGATGTTGAACTTGTTGGACCGGAACAGGGGCCGGTACTCGTCGATGAGTGTTTTCACGAACCCCACCACGTCGGGGTTGGAGACGTTCAGGGTGTGGTGGTTGCCGGCGTAGGTGTAGGAGAAGGGGATCTTCTCCGAATCCGGCAGCTCGCACAGGTCGCAGCAGGTCTTGGTGGAGAGGATCTTGTACATGTGGCCGAAGCTGGACAGGGAGGGCACCAGCTCGATATGCCTCGCGGCGCAGTAGGCGTCCAGTTCCAGGATCTCGTCGGCGGTGAGGGGGGTGTCGTCCCGCCAGGCCTCGGACAGGTCCCGGAAGAGATAGGTGTGTTCAATGTACAGCTGCCACTGGTTGATCTTGTAGCGGCAGAGCAGGTCGGCCACCCGCTTGAGGTAGCTGAGTTTGGGCACCCGGCCCCGGGAGCAGTCCTGGTAATACCCGCGGTTGGGCAGGTCGGGCCAGTCCTCCACCATCAGGCAGGGCAGCAGGGCGCCGTGGGTCTCGGCGTACTGGATCAGGGTCTGCACCCCGTTGCACAGGGCTTCGTCCCCCCCGGCAGCCAGGGTGATGCCCCCGGACTCCACCAGCAGCACATAGCGGGCGGCCGGGTGGGCGGTGTCGATGGTCAGGGTGATATCCCCCGGTGCAGCTGCTCCCCGGTACAAAGCCGGGGTGATCCCGGCGTGATCCCGCAGGGCGGCTTGCAGCATCTGGGCGTAGAGCAGGGCCCCCGGCGGGGTGCCGGGGCCCAGCACCACCCGGGTGTGGGGGGTAAGGGCAAAGGTGCCGGGGCGGTGGGCTGCCCGCTTGGGCTGGGGCAAAAATTCCATAGCCATAGGAAACTTCCTCGCGGCCGGTCAGGGCCAGTGTGGGGCGTGGAGCGCATCTCAGCGGATGCGCAGGGTCTTGATCTCGTAGGGTTTGACGGTGAAGCGGATGGCGCCGTTCTCCACCTCGACCGGCTCGCCGTCCGGCTGTTCCAGGCAGTCGCAGCTTTCGGCGGCGGTGAAGGGGCGGCCCCAGTGCAGGGTGGTCTCGGTGAGGGCATTGTCGCACTCATACATGCGGACGATGACCCCGTCCTCGTCCTCGGCCTGCTTGATGGTCTCCACCACGATGTTGGGGGCCTCCACGGCGGCCAGGCAGAAGGCCTCGCCGGGGGTGCCGCCGGCCACAGCCAGGGCGGGCTGGTTGAGGAAGAAGGCTTCCCGCACGGTGCCCGCGGCCCGCCAGTTTTCGGCATGGGGGTAGAGGGCGTAGGTGAAGTGGTGCACTTCCTGGTCGGTGGTGGGGTTGGGCTCGATGCCCGACTTGATGAGGGTCAGGCTGAGGCAGCTGTCCTTCACCGAATGGCCGTACTTGCAGTCGTTGAGCAGGCTCACGCCGTAGTGGCCTTCGGACAGGTCGGCCCATTTCTGGCCGCAGCTCTCGAACCGGGCCTTGTCCCAGCTGGTGTTGGTGTGGGTCTTGCGGGTCAGGTTGCCGAACTGCACCTCAAAGGTGGCTTCGTCGGTGTGGACGTTCACCGGGAACCGCACCTTGAGCAGGTGCTGGTGTTCGTGCCAGTCCACGGTGGTGACAAAGTCGATGCGGCGAGAGTTGGCATAGAAATGGATATCCTGGGCGATGGTGGAGTTGCTGAAGGCCCGCTCGACGTGCAGGGTGGCGCGCACCGGGCCGGTCTCGGTCCAGGTGAAGGCTTTCAGGTCGGTGACATCCCAGAACTTTTCGGTGTAGAAGATGTCGATATCCCAGTTGTCGTAGTAGATGGGCTTGTCCTCAAACACCCGGAAGGCGTTGGCCGCCTGGCCCGCCTGGAATACCTGGCGGCGGTTGTCCTTGTCAAACAAACCGCCCATCTGGCCCTGTTCATCAAAGGAAACGGTGTAGAAGGGGGTTTCCAGGGTGTGGCCGTCGGCGCTGAGGGTGAAGGGGCAGGCCGTTTCGGGGGCGGCGGCCGGGGCAAAGGTCTTGCGGCCCTTGGCGGGCAGACCCTTGAGGTAAACCACGGCGCCGTCGGCGGTCTGCTGCACGGGATAGACGTTGCCGTCCCCGTCGGTCAGAGCAGCGGCGTCGCAGCTTCCCAGTGCCACCACGTCATTGCGGGCAAAGCCGGTGGTGTTGAAGACGGTGACGCCTTCCCCGGCCGGGGTCAGGGCGGCCAGACGCTCCCCTTGCAGGGCGGCGATCTTCGCCTCCATCTCAGCGTATTCCTTCTTGGTGACCTCGTACACCTCGTGGATGGAGGAGCCGGGCAGGATGTCGTGGAACTGGTTGATGAGGATGCCGTGCCACAGGTCGTCGATGGCCTGCTTGGGGTAGTCCACCCCGGGGGCCGCCAGCACGCTGAGCAGTTCCAGGTCCATCATGTGCAGCTCCGCCTTGCGGTTGGACCGCTTGTTCCGGGCCATGGAGGTCAGGGTGCCGCGATGGTATTCAAAGTAGAGCTCGCCCTCCCAGGTGGGCAGACGGCGGTTGCCGGAAACCCGGTCTTTCAGCTCGTCGAAGTAGGTGCGGGCGAAGGCCTGGCGCACCTTGGGGATGCCCTCCACCCCTTTCTCCATCCGGGCGGAGGTCTCCAGCATGGCGCGGGTGGGGCCGCCGCCGCCGTCGCCGTAGCCGTAGCAGACCAGGATATCGTTGTTGATGTCCTTCTGCTGGTAGCGCTGCCAGCCGCCGGCGATGGCGTCGGGGTGCAAAAGACCGTTGTAGGTGGTGAAGAAGTCCTTGGTGGGGTCCTGGCCCACCCCCACGGTGGTGATCAGGTGGGTGAGGATCTCGGTGCCGTCAATGCCCCGCCACATAAAGGTGTCGTAGGGCATCTTGTTGAACTGGTTCCAGGCCAGCTTGGTGGTCATGAAGTAGTCGATGCCGCATTTCTTCATGATCTGGGGCAGGGCGCCGGAGTAGCCGAAAACATCCGGCAGCCAGAGGATCCGGTTATCCACCCCGAACTCCTCTTGGAAGAAGCGCTTGCCGTAGATGAACTGGCGCACCAGGCTTTCGCCGCTGGTCAGGTTGCAGTCGGCTTCCACCCACATGCCCCCTTCCGGTTCCCACCGGCCTTCGGCCACCCGGGCCTTGATCTGGTCATACAGTTCGGGGTAGCGCTGTTTCAGGAAGTAGTACAGCTGGGGCTGGCTGGACATGAACTTGTAGTCCGGGTATTCCTCCATGAGCTTGAGCACGGTGGCAAAGCTGCGGCAGACCTTTTCCCGGGTCTGGGCCACCGTCCACCACCAGGCCACGTCGATGTGGGTGTGGCCGATGCAGCTGGCGATGACCTCGTCATGGCCGGCCAGGTCGGTGTACAGGGCCTGGGCCAGATACTTCCGGGCGTCGGCCACGGTGGCGTAGAAGCTCTCATTGTAGGGGGTGCGCAGGTCCAGCAGGTTCACCGCCTCGTTGAGCACCCGCTCCAGGTCGTGGCGGGCCTTGCTGTCCGGGTCCAGCCGGGGGAACACCTGCAGGGGCACCACCATGTCATAGTACAGCCCTTCGATCTCCGGGTCCACCTCCCGCAGGTCCACGATGAGGTTGAACTCGGTGTGCAGGATGCCGGTGTAGGCCTGCAGTTCCAGCCGGTAGGAGGTACCGGCCTTGGCGCAGCGGTCCAGCAGCACATCCCGGTGGTTCATGTCGATGCCCTGGGTGACCGCCCCGTTCACGAACAGCAGGAACTGGGGGTTCTTGGCGTCGTCCCACTCGTCGATCTGGGTGCAGACGTGCATCCACAGGGGTTTGCCCTCCATCTCGTCGGGCACGGTCACGTCGGCGCGGAACCAGTAGTGCTTGTCCGGGCCGTACCAGTGCATGGTGCGGCAGTCAAAAGGCGCGAAGGGGGCCGGGTCCGCGTCGGCATCTTCCGGGCGCAGGAAGTTGCCCGGCTTGTACAGCCAGTTTTCGGTGGGGAATTTCTGCTTTACCGACAGCTTCTGCAGCTCGGTGCAGATGCCGTTGATCCGCTTGTCCAAAAAGCTCATCGTTTCCATAGGGAGATTCCTTTCCTGGGGAAGCCAGTTTCAAAAGTGTCAGAAGGAGTTTGCCTTGATGTAATCCAGCAGCCGGTCCACGGTGGTGAAAGCCAGGCCGGTGACGGTGTCGGCGCAGCCGTAGTAGACGGCGATGCGGCCGGTGGGGGCGTCGGTGAGGGCGGCACACGGGAAGGTGACGTTGGGCACGTCGCCCATGCACTCGTAGGGCATGTGGGGAGCCAGGATGTAGTCCTTGCCCCGGGCCTTCACCTTCCAGGGCTCGTCAATGTCCAAAAGGGCCGCGCCCATGCGGTAGACGTACCCGTTGCAGGTGTTGATGACCCCGTGGTAGATCAGCAGCCACCCCTCGTCGGTCTCGATGGGGATGGGGCCCGGGCCGATCTTCAGGCTCTGCCAGGCAGATTCGTCCCCCTTGACGGCGCCCATCATGTAGCGGTGACGGCCCCAGTAGACCAGGTCCTCGCTCTGGCTGACGAAGATATCCCCGAAGGGGGTGTGGCCGGTGTCACTGGGACGGCTCATCATCATGTAGCGGCCCTGGATCTTGCGGGGGAAGAGCACGCCGTTGCGGTTGTAGGGCAAAAAGGCGTTTTCCAGCTGGTGGAAGGTCTTGAAGTCCTCGGTCCAGGCCAGGCCGATGGTGGGGCCGTGGTAGCCGTTGCACCAGGTGACGTAGTATTTGCCGTCCATGTAGCAGACCCGGGGATCGTAGCGGTATTCCCGGTTGGTCACTTCCGGGTCATCCCCCACCAGGCGGATGGGGTCGTCGTCGATGGTCCAGTGGATGCCGTCCTGGCTGAACCCGGCGAAGATATCCATGCTGATGGAAAGGCTGTCGCAGCGGAAGACCCCCGCAAAGCCGTCCTTGAAGGGCACCACGGCGCTGTTAAAGACGCTGTTGGACCGCTTGTTGCCGTCGCGGCCGATGATGGGGTTGCCGTCGTACCGCCACAACGGGGTGCGGGTGACGGCAGGCGGGTCCTGCCAGGGGATGTTGGGCAGCGGGTTGCCAATGATTTTTGCCATACTTTCTAACCTCCTGTGGTTGGAGAAGCGTTATCCCACAATACGCACAACCGGTGCAAACTGCTGCTCATGCAGCTCGTCCATGGCGCGTTCTGGGTCGGTTTCGTCGGTGAGGGTGAGGGTGAAGCGGTACTCTGCAAAGCCGGACAGGTCCAGCTTGAAGTTCGTTTCCCAGGTGTTGTTCATGAGCCAGGCAAACACCGGGCGGCGGTTGTCCTCCGGGCGGTTTTCACACAGGCGGATGGGGTGGTGTTTCAGCGGGCCGAAAGCATACAGCGGGGTATCCCGGGCGCCCAGCAGCACCCCTCCGTCCCGCCCCAGGAAGGCCAGGCCGTCGTCGCTCATGCTGTATTCCATGCAGCTGCCGGGCAGCTGGTCCACACCGGGGCGCAGCGCTTCCCGGCCGCCTTTGCGCAGCCAGACTTCCCGGCCGGTGAGATCCAGATTCAGGGGCAGGTAAACGCTCTCGATGTCGGTGGACAGGGTCTTGCCCAGTTCCAGGCGCAAGTCGATACGGGGCAGGTCCTCATACAGTTTCAGCACCACATCGCAGTGGACGGTGCCGGGCATGGACCCGCGCAGCCGCAGGGTGGTGAACACCGGGCCGCGTTCCTCACACACCACCTCATTCAGGGTGGCGGGGAACTGCCTGGCATGCTGTCCCCGGATGTTGCGGCCCAGCAGACGGCGCTCCTCATACACGTCGGTGACGCCGGGGCGCACGGGGGTACATTCATATACCGGGGTGAAGAAGGGCAGGCCGGTCGGGGCCATGAGTTCCCGGCCATGGGCTTTGTCGTACAGGCTGCACAGGCCCCGGCCCACCTCGTATTCCAGGCGGAAAAACCGGTTTTCAAAGCCGTACGGCAGACGGAAGGTCACGGGATCGTAGTCGTTGACGATATCCCGCACCTGCTCGGCGCCGACGTAGCACTGGCGGGTGTTGAGCTTGTTTTCAGGACGTTCTCTTCTTCCATAAGTATACCGTTTGACTTCCCCCGGTGTAAAGGTGTCCACAAAAGAAATCCGGCGGCCCCGGGGATGGGGACTGACCTGACAAGGCAGTTCCCTGCCGTCCTCGGTGCGGATGTCGGCATCCGGCAGACCCGCGGGCAAAGTCTCGACGTAAAATTCCACCGCCATGGGGCCGGAAAGGCGCGTGGGGTTCTGCACCCGGATGCTGCCCTGGGTGGCATAGTAACGCAGGATGTCCCCCTGGTCCCGGGCAATACGCCCCAGCATGCGGGCGGCGGCCTCATGGACCCGGGAAGCATACCCGGTCTTGCGGATATCCAAATCCAGCACCATGGATTCATAAGGGTTGGTGATGCTGGCGGAATGGCCCCAGGTGTGCTCGGCGTAGAGCAGCAGAGCGTCCTCAGCATCCCGCACCAGAGCAGGCTGGTGCACTTCCAGCGCGGGGTCCAGGCGGCGGGCCAGCTCATAGCTGCGGCAGGCATCCCGGTAATGCTTCACCCCGTAGGGGGTAGAACCCACGCCGTTGGCCCACCAGTCGTTCAGGTCCCCGTGATACACCGGCGCCTCCTGCAGTTTGGGGGCGATGGCCGCGTACAGTTCCTGCAAACTGACCATCCGCACCTGCACCGTGCCGCCGTAGCGGCGGTTGAACTCTTCGATGGTATGCAGAATCAGCGGTTC
Source organism: uncultured Gemmiger sp. (assembly GCA_944382785.1). Taxonomy (GTDB): domain Bacteria; phylum Bacillota; class Clostridia; order Oscillospirales; family Ruminococcaceae; genus Gemmiger. Next base: position 62,914 of record CALWNO010000004.1, read on the forward strand.
AGGCGGGGCATTGTCGCTGAACACGCCGGACACCGACGCCGGAATGAAATCATAAGGGTAGCCGTTTTCCTCGCATTCGGTGAGGTAGGCGTCCAGGTTCCGGGCCAGGGCTTCGGCGTCGTCCTGCGGCTGCGGGGCGCTGCCCAGCCGGTCCATGGTCATGAAGTTGGGAATGTGGTTGGGGCGCAGCCCCAGCACGTTGCCCAGGTTGTAGTGCTCACCGTTCCACACCAGCAGGCGGCGGCCGTCCTTGCTCTCCCAGAAATAGGCGTTCTGGTTCTGGTGCAGAGGGTACATGCCGTGGTGGCAGTGGATGTTGGTGTACAAAAACTCCACCCCGTTTTCCAGCATGGCGTCCCGCTGGCCCATGGACAGGCCGTTTATGTCGGCACACATGGCGGTATTCAGGGTCACGCCCGCGGCGGCGAATTTTTCCCGCCAGGCCCGCAGGCGGCGGGCATAGGTACCGCAATCCAGCAGGTCGGTGAAGTTCAGATAATTGGCCGAAAGGCCGATGCGGCCGTCCCGGGCCAGATCCAGGAAACGGGCTTTTTCCTCCTCCGTAGCGGTGCGGAAGAAGGCTTCCACACAGAAGAGGGTCTCGCAGTTCCAGCGGAACGCCGCGTTGGCGGGGCTCTGCATCATCTGCAGGGCGCTGCGGATGTAGTCCACCTGCAGGTCGATGACATGTTCCTGCAGATCGGTGTACCCGATGTCGGTGTGAGAATGGTGGACGGCGTAGACCGTCCGAATCGTATGTTGTTTCATAGGCGGAACCCCCGCGCACAGGCGGAATCGGTCGGTTTTTGGCGGATAAGCCCGCAAAAAGGCCGCCGCTGGGCCGGGCCGGTGAAAAAGCGGATCGATTGTGCAAATTCGTTCGATCAAAGGCGGCGGCGCGCTGCCGCTGCTGCTGTTTTCTCCTGCCCGCGCAAAGCGACGGCCTTTGTGTTACGGGTTGATGGCGGATATGGGACGGGAACGCTTACTCGGCAGCGGTTTCGGCGGAAGCACCACCGTTGGAGGCCATGAAGGCATCCACCTGAGCCTGGCACTGAGCCATCACATCGTCAAAACCGGCGGCGCGCAGGTCAGCCATGATCTGCGGGACGATCTCCTCGGTGGGATGGGTACCGGTGAGCAGTTCGCCCTTGTAGCGCTCGTAGACGGAGACGCAGTTGGCCAGCTCATCCTTGAAGTCGGTGGTATCCAGGCTGAAGCCCAGCAGGACGGAGGGCTCGGCGGCCTCGTTCAGTTCCTTGACTTCGTCGTACTGGTTGAAGTCGTAATCGTCGGTGGGGGTGACCACGAAGAAGCTGCCCTGGGTGTAACCGGCCATGGTCCAGTTGGCGTTGTTCTTGTGGACCCATTCCTTGGTGTCGTCGGTGTAATCCCAGTCATCGCCCTGGACGCCGTAGTACAGCAGGTCGCGGACGTAAGAATCGGTGTTCACCAGTTCCAGCAGCTGCAGGGCCTTTTCGGGGTTGGCGCAGTTGGCGGAGATGCAGTTCATGGAGCCGCGGACGGTATCGTTGGAGACGATGGTGGGGCCAAGCTTGGTGGTGGCAGCCTCAACACCCATGTTGGGGCCCCAGGTGGTCTTGGCGGCGCCGGACCAGCCCTGGGCTACGCTGCAGGGCTTGTAGGCGTTCTCTTCGGGCTTGGTGGCGGCATCGGAGTTGATGATGCCGGCCTGGTACCATTCATGGAAGGTGTCCAGGGTGGCCTGGATGTCGGGCTGCTCCAGCACGGAGACCACGGTGGCGGTGCTGTCGTTGTACTTCACGCCCAGGGGCAGCAGGCCGGTGCCCATGTTGTCGTACTCAAAGGCGGCCCAGGTGGCGCCGTTCTGGTTCATGGGGAAGGAAGCTTCGCCGGAAGAATCCTTCATCTGGGTCAGCACGTCGGTCATGGTGCCCAGGTCGGCCATGGAGATGGCCTCGGGGATGGTGAAGCCGGTGGATTCGGCCAGCTCCTTATCCCAGACCAGGTACTCGGTGATGGAAGAGTCCTTGTAGGAAGGCACGGCGTACAGCTTGCCGCCCACTTCGCAGGCTTCCCAGTAATCTTCGGGGATGGAAGCGTACAGGTCGGGGGTAGCGGTCTTGACCAGGTCGGTGATGTCGTAGAAGGCGCCGATGTTGATATCGTTGACATAGGTGTTCATGTTGGTGAACAGGATGTCGTACTCACCGCTGGTGTTGACGATGACGTTGCGGCGGTTGTCCCAGTCGCCCCAGGAAACGACCTGCACGTCCAGATTGACGCCGATCTTCTCTTCCAGGTAGGGGTTGATCTGCTCCAGCCAGGCGTCGTAGTTGGTGGGCTGGCCGTTACCGACGGTGACCCACTTCAGGGTAACGACTTCATCGGAACCGGTGGAGGCAGTGTCGGCGGTGGCGGCGGAAGAGCCGCTGTTGCCGCAGGCTGCCAGGCTCAGCGCCATGGCGCCGGTCAGGCCCAGCGCAAGTGCTTTGTTGAACTTTTTCATCTTGTTTCTCCTTTGTATGTATGGGTTGCGTAGGCAGGGGGAGCCCCTGCCGGAATACGGAAGGAAATCAGCCCTTGACGGCGCCGATGGTCAGACCGGAAATGAAGTATTTCTGGAAGAAGGGATAGGCGCAGGCAATGGGGATGACGATGACCACCGCAATGGCCATGCGCACCGATTCCGACGGCATGGAGTTGCGGTACTGCTGCAGGCTCAGGCCCGCAGAGGGGTTGTTGGCGATGTAGTCCAGGTTCTTCATCATGTTGTTCAGAAGAGCCTGCAGGCTGACCAGGTTGTTCTTGGAGATGTACAGGCTGGACTGGAACCAGTCATTCCAGTACCCGAAGGTCAAAAACAGGCCGATGGTGGCGAACACGGGCTTGGAGATGGGCACCACGATGCGGCTGAAGATGGTCAGCTGGGAGGCACCGTCGATCTTGGCCGATTCAATGATGGAATCGGGGATGGTGGTGCGGAAGAAGGTCTTGGATATGATGACGTTGAAGCTGGACACGGCCAGAGGCAGGATCAGGCACCAGATGGTGTCGTTGAGGTGGAGCAGGTTGGCCACCACCACGTAGTTGGCGATCATGCCGCCGTTGAAGATCATGGGGATAAAGACCACCCAGTTGAAGAAGTTGCGCAGGCGGTACTGCGGGCGGGAGAGCACATAGCCCATGGTGGTGGTGAGCAGCACGCCCAGCACGGTACCGATGACGGTGACCAGGATGGAGATGAACAGGGCGTGGGCGATGGTGCCCCGCTCGTTCCACAGGAACAGGTAGGCGCTGGCGGAGAAGGTCTCCGGGATGAGGGCGTAGCCGTTCAGGCGGATGGATTCCTCCGAGCTGACCGAGATCATCACCACGTACAGCACGGGGAACAGGCAGACGAAGGAGAGCAGCACGAACAGGGCGTTGAACAGTCCGTTGGTGGCCGGTTTGATCTGGTTGAGGCGGAACGCTGCCTTGGCTTCCTCCCTTTCCAGGGCTTTTTCTTCCTTGCGGGCCTGCCGTTTTTCGGAAATGGTCATCTAGGCTTCCTCCTTCCTCAGATGATGGCACTGTCTTCATCGATCTTGGAGACGATGAAGTTGGTGAGCAGAATGGTGATGCAGCAGCAGGCTGCCTGGAACAGGCCGGCGGCCGCGGTCTGGCCGACGCTGACCTGGCTCTGGATGGCCTGGAAGATGTAGGTATCAAAGGTGCTGGCCACGTTGTACAGGGAGTTGGGCACGCCCTGGGTGACCTGCCAGAACAGGCCGAAGTCGGAGTAGAAGATCTTGCCGATGTTCAGGATGAACATCATGATGATCATGGGCTTGATGGAGGGGATGGTGATGAACTTGGCCTGCTGCCACTTGGTGGCGCCGTCCAAGATGGCGGCTTCATACAGGGTGGCGTCGATGCCGGTGATGCTGGCCAGATAGACCACCATGTTGTAGCCCATGGATTTCCAGGTGGACATGAAGGTCAGGATGAAGGGCCAGTAGCTGGGCTGGGAGTACCACATGACCTTGTCCCCGCCGAAGAACTGAATGATGTTGTTGGCCAGGCCCTTGTCCGGGTTCAGGAAGGCGTAGACAAAGTAGCTGACCACGACCCAGGACATGAAGTAGGGGAAGAACATCATGGTCTGGTAGCACTTGGAGGCGAACTTGGAGTACAGCTGGTTGATGATGATGGCCAGGGTCACGGGAATGACCAGGTTGATCACGATAAAGACCAGGTTGTACAGAAGGGTGTTGCGCAAGAGCATGCCGAAGGTGTTGCTGGACAGGAAGAAATTGAAGTTCTTGAACCCGCACCAGTCGCTCTGGAACAGGCTGACCAGGAAGCCCTTGCCCGGGACCAGCTTGAATTCCTTGAACGAGATGATCAGGCCGAACATGGGCAGGTAGCAGAACACTGCAAACCAGATGGTGGCGGGCAGGCCCAGCAGGGTCAGCTCGGTGTCGTCCCGGGACCAGTGCCTGCGCTTGTGCTGAGGTTGGGCGGCAGGTACCGTCTTCTCCTTTTTCATGAGATCCGCTCCTTTCAAAACGAGTTGTGCCGTTGTGTGCGGCCTTGTTAACACCTCCTTAACGTAGTTAACATTCCGCCAGCCGCACGTTTTCATTTGTTAGCTTAATATTAACTATTTCACGACCTGATGTCAACCGTCAAACTGCATAAAATTCCGGTCTCTTTGTTGGCTGCGTCATTTTTTTGTAACTTATCAGCCTTATTTTATTTGTTTTGCCAAAATGGTCAATTTTTGAAGTTAACTTTTGTTAACATATATATTGTCTTTTTTTCACGGGCACTGTATAATGGAATTATTCTAAACAATGCAAACGGAGTGTACCATTATGAGCAAACCCACCATGCAGGACATTGCGGACGCTTTATCCACCTCCCGCATCTCCGTCTGGAAGGCTTTGAACAACCGCCCCGGCATTTCTGACGCCCTGCGCCGCCAGATTCAGGCAAAAGCCGAGGAAATGGGGTATTTTCAGACAGCCCGCCCTTCGGCGGAGCCGGTTTCCCGTCCGTCCCACGGGCGCAGCGTGGCGGTGGTGGTCTGCCGGCCGGAATCCTCTTTGTTCTGGATGCAGATCATTCACCAGATTGCCAAGGATCTGTCTGCCAAGGGCGTTAACCTGATGTATACTTACTTGCCTACCTCTTATAAAGAGGGATTCGTCCTGCCCTCCAGCCTCACCGACGGGTCGGTGGAGGGGATCATCGTGCTCAACGTCTACTGCCCGCCCCTTTTGCAGATGCTGGCCGACCTGCCGCTGCCCAAGGTGTATCTGGATACCATTCCCGCTTTGCCCTTTGCCCGTTTACACGGAGATCTTTTGTTGATTGAAGGCCGGGACCCGGTGCGGCAGATCACCGGCAGACTGCTGGACGCGGGGCACACGAAACTGGGATTTCTGGGGGACGTGGCCTACGCCCAGACCAACACCGACCGGTACCAGGGATTCCTGGACGCCCACGCCCAGCGGGGCCTGACCCCCGATCCGAGCCTCTCCTTCACCGGGCCGCTGGGGCTGCGCACCCACTATGAGGAGATCAGCTATTTCCTGGAACATCTCAAGACCCGGCCGGACGGCTTTGTGTGTGTCAGTGACTACATCGCCCACTTCATCCAGCGGTATTTTGAGGAGCACGGCATCGACCCGGAAGGCCGCATCGCCCTCACCGGCTTCGACAACAACAGCGAATACCTGAACATTGCCGACCGCATCACCACCGTGGACGTGCGCCCCAAGACCCTGGGGGCCCGTCTGGCGGTGAAGATCCTCTTCCTCATGGAGCACCCGGGCATGTCCCAGGAGGTCAGCTATGTGAGCTCGGAGATCCTGTACCGGGGGTTGCTGGCCGGGAAGAAATGAGAATCCGCAAAAAAAGCATCGCCCCCGCATGGTCTGCTGCCATGCGGGGGCGATGCTTTTCCGGGGCACCGGCTGTCAGCGGTTCACCTCGATCAGGAAGCGGCTGCTGCCGGCCGGATAATAGCTTTCTGTATATTCGATGGGGCGGTCGTTGGCCATCCGGCCCACCGATGTGATGTAGACGGCGGGCTCAAAAGGGCCCAGCCGCAGTCCTGCGCTCACCTCGGGGGGCGGCGGCACCACTTCCAGCCGCCGGCTGGCCCGACGCACGTCCAGGCCCCGGTCCGCCAGCACGCCGTAGAAGGACAGGTCGGTAAAATCCAGTTCCGCCATATCCGGAAAATACTTGCAGGGCACGTAGAGGGTGGTATACACCACCGGAGCGTTGTCGTTGCACCCTTCCAGATGGCGCACCCGCACCAGACGGGTCACCCTGGCCCCCTGGGGCAGCTCCAGAGCCGCGGATACGGATTCCGACGCCCGGACCACCCCGATCTCCAGCACCCGGGTCCGCAGGGTGCGGTGGTTGCGTTCGCTTTCCGCCCGGTAACCGGTGATGAAGCTGGTGGATTCGTGGACCACCTTCGGCCTTGTCACAAAGGTCCCCCGGCCCTTCACCCGGGACAGCACCCCTTCCCGGGTCAGGGCGTCCAGCGCCTGCCGGAGGGTGGGCCGGCTGACCTGCAGTAAGGCGCAGAGCTCCTTTTCGGTGGGGATCTGGCTGCCCACCGCATACTCTCCCGAAGCAATACGGGTGCGGATGTATTCCGCCGCCTGTTCATGCAAAGACTTGGCCATGGCTGCCCTCCGTTGCGGTATCCTTGTTTCTTCCAGTATACCAGCGGGGCCGTCCCGGCGCAAGGTCAGGGCCGGACGCTGGCCGCGATCACCATGACCTGCTCACCGTCGGGGGATTCAATGACATAATCTCCCGCAGCCTGGGGCAGGATACAGGTCTCGGCGTAATGCAGCGCAAAGGGTTCAAAGGCGCCGGTGGGGCTGGTGATCAGAGCCCGGGCACCGTCCACCAGATTCAGCACCTGCACACTGCCGTCCTGTTTTACCGGCATCCGTCCGGAGGTGGTATACCGGTAGGTATCAATGAACTCCCGCTCATGCAGGCCGGTGCGTTCCACCAGCCCGTGGTCATCCCGGCGCACTTCCTTTGTCCGGCCCACCAGGTTTTCCCGCACCCAGGCGGTGTCCCGGTCAAACTGGATGTTCGCCATGCCGTGGTCGATGTGGATGGGCCGGGGCTTGCCGTCCAGGTCAAGGCGCCCCCAGTCCCACAGCTTGAAGGTGAAGATGTAGGGCGTGGCGCTGATCTCCAGCACCATGGTATCGGCCCCCGAACAGTGGGTGGTGCCCGCCGGGATCAGCACATGGTCGTGCTTTTTTACCGGGATGTTGTTGATGTACTGTTCCGCCGGGAAGGGCGCGCCCCCCGCCTGGGCCAGACGCAGGTCCCGCTCCATGGCCGCGGGGTCCACCCCTTCTTTCACCCCCAGCCACACAGAGGCGTTCTCGCCGGCGTCCAGGATATAGTAGCTTTCGTCCTGGGTATAGCGCATATTGAAGGTGTTCTGGATATATTCGGTGAGAGGATGGACCTGCAAAGACAGGTTCTGCCCGCCCACCGTGTCCAGCATGTCGAACCGGATGGGAAATTCCTTGCCGAAGCGGGCATGGACCCGTTCCCCCAGCAGTGCCCGGGGCTGCTGCAGCACCAGGTTCAGGGCCGGGGTCTGGATGAGGGCCCCGCCAAAGTCCAGCAGCAGGCTGTTCTCCTCCGGCACGCCGTCAAAACTCCAGGCGTAGTTGCTGCCGTTTTCCGGCAGTTCAAAATGGTCCTTCATCCAGTGGCCGCCCCACACACCCGGATCAAAGTAGGGCACCATCCGGAAGGGCCGCCGAGCCGTCTGCCGCAGCGCCTCCCGGTAGGACGCCCCGTCCACCATGGCGGGGCTGCCCTGGGTGGTCATATCCAGGTAAAAGTCCATGGTGTTGAGCAAATGGTCTTTTTCCCGGTCAGCCCAGCGCCATTCGGCAAAAAAGCCCCGCTTGTACTTTTTCAGTCTGGGCAGGTCGGTCCGGGCGGTGCGCCAGTTGGAAAGCCCCCGGCGATAGCGCAGCTGGATCTCCCAGCGGGTGATGTCGGCCACCACCTGCACGTCCCCCGGGTGGACCAGACTGGCCCCCACCCCATAGACCACCACCGGGCCGTCGGCGGCCTGGATGCGGCGGCGGGCTTCCCGGATCTTGTCCGGATAGAAGAAATCCTTCAGCCGCCGCACCGTCATGATGCCGAAGACTGGGTCCTCCGGCAGGAGGTCCTGTTCCAGGACCGCGTCCATCTTTTCCGGCTCAAAAGCCAGGTCGTCACTGTGCAAAATCAGCTGCGCCCCCAGCGGCTGCAGGCAGGCCAGGACCTCCTCCTGGTCCACCCCCGGATAGCACTCCACACACAGCACCTTGTGCCCCTGCATGGCCCCGCGCAGGGCCGCCCCGATGGCCGGGGTCCCCTGGCTGACCCGGGCCTCCGGGCATTTCGCCTTCACCCGGGGGAACAGCACATACCGCCCGGTCTCCTCTTTTTCCACTCTCATCATGACAATGTCCGCCTCCTTGGCCTTGTTGTACCTACAGCATAGGGGACGGGGATGTATTTGTCAATACATATTCGAAATTTATTTGAGAATTTTTCAAATATGTATTTACATATCCTTGTTTGCCTGCTATACTGTGGCTGTAAAATCACAACGAAAGAAGGCGTTAGGATGGCGGCTCCCCTGCTTTGTCTGGATGTGGGCGGGACCGAACTCAAGGGGGCTCCGGTGGGCAACGGCGTTCTGCTGGCGTCCCTGCAGCACTTTCCCGCACAGTCAAAAGAAAGCTGCGGTCCCCTGCTGGACCACTTTGCCCGGGTATTTCGGGAACTGGATGCCCGTTCCGGGGCCTCCGGCCCGGTGGGCGGGCTGCGGCTGGCCTTTCCCGGCCCGTTTGACTATGAAAACGGAATCTGCCTGCTCTGGGGCCTGGACAAATACGACGCGCTGTACGGTGTGGATCTGCGCCGGGAGCTCTTCACCCGGCTGCGGGACCGGGTGCAGGCTTCGGAGGATATCCGGTTCATCAACGACGTGGCCGCCTTTGCCCTGGGAGAGATCCGGTACGGCAACGCAGCCGGCAGCCGGCGTTCCCTGTCGGTGTGCATCGGCACCGGGTGCGGCAGTGCCTTTGGTTTGGGGGACAGCCTTGCCCCCGAGGGTTCGCCCGGTGTTCCCCCCGGCGGCTATCTGTATTCCGCGCCCTTTCTGGACAGCTGCATCGACGACTACATCAGCAAGCGCGGCCTGATGGCCCTGTGTGCCCAGCGGCTGGGGCAGCCCATGGAGGGCGCCCGGCTGGCGGCTCTGTGCGCCCGGGGTGACCGGGAGGCTCTGGCCTGCTTTGAAGAGTTCGGCATCCGGCTGCGGGACGCTCTGGACCCCTTTTTGCAGGAGTTCCGCCCCCAGTGCCTCTGTCTGGGCGGGCAGATCACCCGGAGTTTCTCCTATTTCGGCGCCCCGCTATCCCACCGCTGTTCCCTGCTGGGCGTGGCTCTGTATGTCACCGCCGACACCTCCGTCCGGGCACTGCAGGGGCTTTGCACAATTTGAAAAAGGAGGACATCCCCGCAAGAATGGTGTATACTGAAATCATCAAAAAGAAACGGAGGAACGCGGCATGAACAGCAACATCACCATTCACATCTTTTATACCGGCCGGGAGGGCAGTGCCCGGGCGTTTGCCCAAGAGATGACCGAAAGCGGTCTGGTGGACCGCATCCGGGCGGAGGAAGGCAACCTGGGTTACGCCTACTACTATCCTGCCGAGGACCCCGAGACGGTCCTGCTCATCGACCGCTGGCGGAGCCAGGAGGCCATCGACGCCCACCACAAGTCGGAGATGATGACCGCCATTGCCGAGCTGCGCAAAAAGTACCACCTGAAGATGCGGGTGGAGCGCTTCCGGGACGCCGACTGACCCCTTTGCAGACAAGGAAAGCCCCCGGGCCGCCTTTCGGCGGCCCGGGGGCTTTTGCTGCGCGGGAGGGATTCAGGGATTTTCTTCCGGCTGGACAAAGTGGGTGGCCCGGTAGTCCCGGGGGGCCACGCCGTACACCGACTTGAAGGCCCGGGAAAAGTGCAGCTGGTTGGCGTAGCTGACCATGGCGCTGATGGCACTGATGGGCAGGGTGCTCTCCTTCAGCAGCTGGGCCGCCCGGGCCATGCGGTAGTGGAGCAGAAAGGCCTGGGGGCTCTCCCCCATGGTGTCCCGGAACACCTTGCCGAAGTAGCTGCGGTTGAGCCCGCAGAAGGCGGCGATCTCCTCAATGGAGATGTCCCGCTGGTAGTTCTGTTCAATGAAGGAAAGGGCCTCTTTCATGTAAAAATCCCGCAGCCGGCGCTGGCTCTGCTGGCGGTGGGCGGCGCTGGACTGCACCAGCCGGTCCAGAAACAGAAATCCCTGCCCGATGATGTGGATGGGGCTGGCGTCGGGATGATTGACGATGTAGAGCATCTGTTCCTGCAAAAGGCGCCCGGCTTCCCGGTTGAGGGGGGTGTACACCGGCTGGCGGCGGCTGAGCCCCGCCAGACTCAGACTTTCCCGGGCGCGCAGGCCGTCAAACTCGATCCAGGTATACTCCCAGGGGTCCTCCCGGTCGGAGACATAGGTGGTGGGCACCCCCGGCACAATGAGAAACCCGTGCCCCGCTTCCACCTTATAGGCGTTGTCGTCGTACAGCACCCCCCGCCCCGCAATGACATAGTGGAACAAATAATGATTGCGGGCGTGGGGCCCGTAGGAGTGCAGCGGCTCGGTGCGCTCCCATCCGTACTGGTACAGGTTCAGGTCCACAAAGCGCTCGTCCTGAAACACGTGGAATTTCAGCTTGTTTTCTGTCTGGATATCGTTATTCTGCTGCATTGCCGGCCACCCCCGTAATTTTTCTTGTTTTTTTCTTATTATATACCATGATGCGTCATGACTTCAACAAAAAACAAAGGAAACCGCTAAATTGAGATATAAAAACTGGCAGCAAGATATTCACCCTTTTCTTGTCAAATTGTATAATAAGGCCATCAGATAGGGAAAGGTTTTGTGCATAGTGCACATTGCACAAAAACTTCCCGGAAATTTCAGCACAATGGCAAGGGCCCCCAAAACCCCTGCCGCTGCCGCACCGGCCGGGCCGGCAGCCCCCCACCCCAAAGGATCAGACAGGAGGAAAACATCTTATGAACATCAAACGGAAGGTACTTGCCGGATTGATGGCGGCGTGTGTCACAGCCGGGCTGGCAACCGGGCTGACGGCCTGCGGTTCCGGCAGTTCCGACGGCACCGTGAATCTGACGTTCCAGATCTGGGACGTGGCCCAGCGGGACGGCATGCAGGCCATGTGTGACGCCTACACCGCCGACCACCCCAACGTGCACATTGAAGTGCAGGTGACCAGCTGGGACGAGTACTGGACCAAGCTGGAAGCGGCGGCCATGAGCAACCAGATGCCGGACATCTTCTGGATGCACACCAACGAAATCCTGAAGTACGCCGACAACGGCATGCTGGCGGATTGCTCCGACATTGTGGAGACCGAGCATTTCTCCGACATTTCCCTGGCCAACGCCAGCGGGTCGGACGGCAAGCTGTACGCCGTGCCCAAGGACAAAGACACCGTGGGCCTTGTGTACAACAAGGAAATGTTTGACGAGGCGGGCGTGGCCTACCCCGACGAAACCTGGACCTGGGACGACCTGGTGGACGCTTCCCAGAAGATCTACGATGCCACCGGCAAGTACGGCTACATGGCCTACGGCGACGACCAGCTGGGCTACTGGAACTTTGTATACCAGGCCGGCGGCAGCATCCTGACCGAGGACAAGACCCGGGGCAACTTCCTGGACCCGGCCACCAAGAAAGGCATGGAGTTCTACATCGGGCTGCAGAGCTATGACTGGTGCCCCGACCAGAACTACTTTGCGGAGACCGCCCCCGGCACCGCCTTCTTCTCCGAGAAGGGCGCCATGTTCCTGGAAGGCGACTGGAACATCCTCAGCGAGCTGCAGAACTATCCCGACATGGTGGGCAAGTGGGACGTGGCGGTCCTGCCCGCCTGCCCCGACCCGGTGAACGGCGACGGACGGGCCACCATCTCCAACGGCCTGAGCTACGCCACCAGCGCCCGCAACAAGCATATGGACATCGTCAAGGACGTGCTGAAGTTCTTCGGCAGTGAGGAAGGCCAGCGCATCCAGGGCGAAAGCGGCGCCGCCATCCCGGCCTATGAAGGCCTGGAGGACACCTGGGTGGGCGTGTTCGACGAATACCCCATCAACGTGCAGCCCTTCATTGACATGTTCGATTACTGCATCCAGAGCGTGAACAACGCCGCCCGCCCCGAGTGGAAGAGCGAGGTCAGCGACACGCTGCTGAAGATCTATACCGGCGAGCTGGATCTGGACAGCGGCCTGCAGGCCATGCAGGACGCGGTGGACGAAGCCAGCGCCGAGTATTACGAATAAGGAGGCCCCCTTATGCAGAAAACATCCAAACTGGCCCGCGACGGTGCGGTGTGGGGCCTGCTCATGGTGGCCCCCACCATCATCGGTCTGCTGGTTCTGAACATCTGGCCCTTTATCGACACCATCCGGATGAGCTTTTCCAAGTCCAAGCCCTTCGGCATGTTTGAATTTGAAGGGATCGACAACTACGTGGAGATGTTCCAGAACGTGGAATTCTGGAAAGCCACCTGGAACACCATCCTCTTCTGCATCCTGACCGTGCCGGTGGGCATCTTCATCGCCTTGCTGGTGGCCGTGCTGCTGAACAGCAAGATCCGCGGCCGCACCACCTTCCGTGCCATCTTCTTCCTGCCCATGGTGGTGGCCCCCGCCGCCGTTGCCATGGTGTGGAAGTGGATTTTTAACTCCCAGTATGGTATTATTAATTCGGTATTGGGTGCCAATATCGGTTGGCTGACCAATCCCAGCATTGTACTTTTCACCTGCGCCATCGTGCAGATCTGGAGCAACATCGGCTACGACGCCGTTTTGCTGCTGGCCGGGCTGCAGAACGTGTCCGCCACTTTGTATGAGGCCGCCGACCTGGACGGCGCGTCCAAGGTCAAGCAGTTCTTCTCCATCACCCTGCCCATGGTCTCGCCCACCCTCTTCGTCGTCATGATCATGCGCCTGATGTCCTCGCTGAAAGTCTTCGACCTGATCTACATGATGGTGGATGAAGCGAACCCCGCGCTGAATGACGCCCAGAGCCTGATGTCCCTGTTCTACCGCGAAAGCTTCGTGGCCGGGGACAAGGGGTACGCGTCCGCAATCGTCGTCTGGACCGTGCTGCTCATCGGTGTTGTCACCGTGATCCAGTTCGTCGGCCAGAAAAAGTGGGTCAATTACGAGGTGTAAAGTATGAATACCAGTATGAAAAGCAACAAACGGCTGACCACCGGCCTGACCTACCTGGTGCTCATTCTTGGCAGCGTGATCATGATCTTCCCCTTTGTGTGGATGTTCCTGACCAGCTTCAAGACCCAGGCCGAGTCCATGGCCATTCCGCCCCAGATCTTCCCCGCCACCTGGCAGGTCTCCAACTTCACCACCGCCCTGGCCAGCCTGCCCTTTGTGAACCTGTACGTCAACACCGGGCTGCTCATCGTTTTCCGGGTGATCTGCGCCGTGCTGTTCAGCTCCATGGCGGGCTACGCCTTCGCCAAGCTGCAGTTCCCCTGCAAGAACCTGCTGTTCGGCATCGTGCTGGTGCAGATGATGCTGCCCAGCCAGATCTTCATCACCCCCCAGTACCTGATGCTGGCACACATGGGCCTGACCAACACCATCTTCGCCCTGGTCTTCCCGGGCCTGGTGTCCGCTTTCGGCACCTTCTTTTTGCGCCAGACCTACCTGGGCATCCCCAATGAGATCGCCGAGGCCGCTTACCTGGACGGCTGCAACAAGTGGCAGACCTTCACCAAGGTCATGTTCCCCCTGACCGGTTCCAGCTGCGCCGCCCTGGCCATCTTCACCGCCGTGTTCGCCTACTCCGACCTGATGTGGCCGCTGATCTGCAACACCGACCTGAACAAGATGACCCTGTCCGCCGGCCTGTCCACCCTGAACGGCCAGTACACCACCAACTTCCCCGTCCTGATGGCCGGCAGCCTGCTGGCCATGATCCCCATGGTCATCCTCTACCTCATCTTCCAGAAACAGTTCATCCAGGGCATTGCCATGACCGGCGGCAAATAAGCCGTCGCCTCTGCCCTTGACCGTCCCCGCGGGGGACATTTCCGGCGGCAGGCGGGCTGCGGCAAACCGCCCGCCTGCCGCCTTTGTTTTGCAAACTCGGCCGCTGCCTCCCCGGAGCGCGGCGTGCCTGGCGATATATTCTTTTTCTTCAGGAGGACCCGCCTTATGGGTATTCAATTTGACGCCAACACCCGGACTTTCACCCTGCAGACCGCCCGCACCACCTACCAGATGCGGGTGGATGAGCGGGGCCGCCTACTGCACCTGTATTACGGCCGCAGGATCGGCCAGGGGGATCTGGGAGCGCTGTATCCCCCCGCCGACCACGGGTTCTCGCCGGACTATTACCCCTGCCGGCTGCGGCGGGGCGTCTCTCCCGATGTGCTGCCCCAGGAATACACCGGCTGCAATGTGGGGGATTTCCGGCTGTCCTGTCTGGTGGTCCGGGACGCCGACGGCGCCGCCGGGGCGGACTTTTTCTACCAGTCCCATGAGATCGCCCCGGGCAAATACACCCTGGAGGGCCTGCCCTGCGCCCACGATGAGGACAGCGAGGCCGAGACCCTGTCCATCCGGATGCGGGACCCGGTGACCGGCCTCACCCTGGAACTGCTGTACGGGGTATTTGCCCACCAGGATGTGGTGACCCGGGCGGTGCGGCTGCACAACGACGGCTCCGCTCCCCTGCGGCTGGAGAAGGCGGCTTCCCTCTGCCTGGATCTGCCTTTCGGGGAGTGGGATCTGGTGCACTTCCACGGCCGCCATGCCATGGAGCGCAGAATGGAGCGCGCTCCCCTGCCCCACGCTGTCACCACCGTGTCCTCCACCCGGGGGGCATCCAGCCACCACCACAACCCCTTTGTGATCCTCTGCGACCATGAAGCCACCGAGGACCACGGTCTGTGCTACGGGGTGATGCCGGTGTATTCCGGCAGCCACCGCACCGACGTGGAGGTGGACCAGAACGGTCTGACCCGGGTGGTCACCGGTCTGCACGACGAGCGGTTCAGCTGGCTGCTGGAACCCGGGGAGAGCTTTACCGCCCCCGAAGTGCTGCTCTGCTGCTCCGCCGGGGGGCTGGGGGATCTGTCCCGCCACTACCACACCTTCCTGCGGCGCAACATCTGCCGCAGTCCTTTCCGGTATGCCCGCCGCCCGGTGCTCATCAACAACTGGGAAGCCACTTACTTTACCTTCACCACCGACACCATCTGCCGCATTGCGGAGAAGGCCGCCTCCCTGGGGGTGGAGATGATGGTGCTGGACGACGGCTGGTTCGGCAAGCGGGACGACGACAACTCCGGCCTGGGCGACTGGTTCGTCAACGAGAAGAAGCTGCCCGGCGGCCTGCGCCCCCTGATTGAGCGGGTGAACGCCCTGGGCATGAAGTTCGGGCTGTGGGTGGAGCCGGAGATGGTCAGCGAGGATTCCGACCTCTACCGCGCCCACCCCGACTGGGCCCTGACCCTGCCCGGGCGGGACCCGGCCATGGGCCGCAACCAGCTGGTCCTGGATATGAGCCGCCCCGAAGTGGTGGACTATCTCACCGACCGGCTGGGCACCCTGCTGGCGGAAAATCACATTGAATACATCAAGTGGGACATGAACCGCAACATGTCCGACGTATACAGCCGGGCCCTGCCCCCCGAACGCCAGGGAGAAGCGGGACACCGGTACATGCTGGGGGTCTACCGCCTGCTGGACCGGCTGACCTCCCGCTTCCCCGACGTGCTCTTTGAGGGCTGTGCCGGGGGCGGCGGCCGGTTTGACGCCGGGATGCTCTGCTACTTCCCCCAGATCTGGTGCAGCGACAACACCGACGCCATCGAGCGGCTGGTCATCCAGCACGGCACCTCCTTCGGGTATCCGGTGTCTGCCATGGGCGCCCATGTATCCGCCTGCCCCAACCACCAGACCGGCCGTACCGTCCCCCTGTGGACCCGGGCGGTGGTGGCCATGTCCGGTACCTTCGGGTATGAGCTGGACCTGGGCCGCCTGACCCAGGAAGAATGCGACCAGGTGCGCGCCCAGATCGAAACCTTCAAGCGGTACTATGATGTCATCCAGAACGGCGCGTACTACCGCCTGAGCGATCCCGCCCGTCAGCCCCGCTATGTGGCCTGGCAGACGGTGACCGGCACCGAAAGCCTGGTCAGCGTGGTGCTCACCCACCCCGAGGGCAACGCCCGGCCCCTGCACTTCTGTCTGCAGGGCCTGGAGGAGGATGCCCTGTACCAGCTGGATGAGCTGCATGTCTACGGCATCGCCGTCACCCCCGAGTCCGGCCATGCGGCCGCGGACGCCTGCGGGGCCGTGTACAGCGGCAGCGCCCTGTTGTATGCGGGCCTGACCCTGCCCCCCATGATCGGGGATGCCCCCAGCTTGCAGCTGCACCTGACCCGCCTGCCCTGAGGGCGGCCGGATAACGCCTTTCCCCTGTCTGCTCCGGCCTTTGGGTCGGGGAAGGCTCGTTTCCCCCTTATCTGCCAATGCAAAAAGGACAGTCCCCCACGGGGCTGTCCTTTTTGCGTTTCGTATAGTTTTATTGAAAATTTACAGTTCGTATTTTTGCTTGTCCGCCACGTCGATCTCGGCGCCGATCTGCACCTCGATGGCTTCCAGGCGGGTGTCGGCGATGAGGGTATGGCGCACGCCGGCGGGCATGGTCACCACATCCCCGGGGCGCACCGGGCGCTCGTCCCCGTCCACGATGGTGCGGCCCATGCCGTCCACGACGGTCCAGACCTCGTCCCGATGTTCGTGGCTGTGGTAGGTGAGCTTATGCCCGGGGTTGAGCACAATGCGGATGGTGGTGGCCTGGGGCTGCACATCCAGCACGGTGAAGGAGCCCCAGCTCTTTTCCGCAAAGCGGGCTTCCCCTTCCACCTGCTCCACATAGGGCTTGATGAAGCTGGACCGGTGTTTGTCGCTGACCAGGATGCCGTCGCTGGAGGCGGCCACCACCATGTCCTTGCAGCCCATGCAGATGATGGGGATGTTCAGCTGGTTGATGACGTTGAGGTTTTCACAGGTTTCGTCCATCTGCACCTTGCCGATGGCCGGGTCGGCCATGACCTCGCAGAAGGTGTTCCAGGTGCCCACGTCCTTCCACTGGCCGGCGTAGCGCATAACCGCGATGTCCGGCTCGTTTTCGGCCACGGCGTAGTCAAAGCTGATCCGCTTCTGCATGGCGTAGTTGGCCTGCAGGTCCGCAAAGCCCCGGAAATCCAGCTGCTTGTGGGCAATGCCCAGCAGATACCGCAGCCGGAAGGCAAAGACCCCGCCGTTCCACAGGGCACCTTTTGCGATGTAGGCGGCAGCGGTGGCTTCGTCCGGCTTTTCCTTGAAGCTGGACACCTTGCTTACCGGGTCGGTGCTCTGGGGAATGATGTAGCCGAACTTGGCGCTGGGGTAGGTGGGCTCGATGCCCATGAGGGTCAGGTGGGCGGCGTTGGGGTTTTCCGGCCCGGCCAGACGGGCCATCTGCCTGACGGCCGCAAAATAGGTATCGTCCACATAGGGGTCCACGGGGCAGACCACCACCGGCTCATCGGGGCGTACCCCCATGACGTCGGTGAGGTAGGCGCAGGCCAGCACGATGGCGGGGAAGGTATCCCGCCGGCAGGGTTCCACACAGACGCTGACCTTGCCCCCCAGCTGGTTCTTGATGGTGCTGACCTGGCGTTTGCCGGTGGCCACCACAATGTTGGCCCGGGGATCGGCCTGTTTGATCTGGCGGTAGACCCGCTGGACCATGCTCTCGTACTCGCCCTTATGGTTTTTCAGCAGGGGTACAAACTGCTTGGAGCGGATGTTGTTGGACAGGGGCCAGAGCCGCTGGCCGCTGCCGCCGGAAAGCAAAATCAGATTCATAGGGGATGTCCGCCTTTCTCCCGCGGGGGGGCGTGGTTCAGCGCTCGGCGCGCATGGGATTGTGCAGGAAGTCCTCGTAGGCCAGGCGCAGGCCGTCCTCCAGCTCGGTCTTGTAGGTCCAGCCCAGCTTGGTTGCCTTGCTCACGTCCAGCAGTTTGCGGGGGGTACCGTTGGGCTTGGAGGGGTCCCAGCGGATCTCACCGGTGTAGCCCACCACCTTGGCCACCAGCTCGGTCAGCTCCTTGATGGTCAGTTCCTTGCCGGTGCCGGCGTTGACCGTCTCGTTGCCGGAGTAGTTGTTCATCAGAAAGACGCAGAGGTTGGCCAGGTCATCCACATACAGGAATTCCCGCAGGGGGCTGCCGTCGCCCCAGCAGGTCACGTAGGGCAGGTTCTGCTCCTTGGCTTCATGGAAGCGGCGGATGAGGGCGGGCACCACATGGCTGTGGGTGGGATGGTAGTTATCGTTGGGGCCGTACAGGTTGGTGGGCATGACGCTGATGTAGTCGGTGCCGTACTGACGGTTGAGGTACTCGCAGTATTTCAGGCCCGAAATCTTGGCCAGGGCGTAGGCTTCGTTGGTCTTTTCCAGGGCGGAGGTGAGCAGGCAGTCCTCCTTCATGGGCTGGGGGGCCATGCGGGGGTAGATGCAGCTGGAGCCCAGGAATTCCAGCTTCTTGCAGCCGTTCTTCCAGGCGGAATGGATGACGTTCATCTCCAGGGTCATGTTGTCGTACATGAAGTCGGCCAGGGCTTCCTCGTTGGCCACGATGCCGCCGACTTTCGCCGCTGCCAGGAATACGTAGTCCGGCTTTTCGGCGGCAAAGAAAGCCTCCACGGCGTCCTGACGGCAGAGGTCCAGTTCCTTGTGGGTGCGGGTGATGATGTTGGTGTAGCCCTGACGCTGCAGTTCACGGACGATGGCGCTGCCCACCATGCCGCGGTGGCCCGCCACATAAATTTTGGCATTTTTGTCCATCATGGGATAAGACTTCCTTTCTGGGTGTTTCCACATATAGGAAAAAATATTGTTTTTTGTTGGTTGATTTTTGGCTGGCTGCCGGGCAGACGGCAGTCTGCCGGAGTGTTGTCGCTTTTTGCCGCCAAAAAGCGACGGAAAAACCGCCGCCTCGGAACGACGGGACTTTTCGCTTCCTTTTCGGGCACGAAAAGGAAGGACTATCCGGCGGACTATCGTTACCCCGGCAGCCGCGCAGCCAAAACGGCAATTACTTCCGCACGCCCTTTTCCAGGGCTTCAATCTTATACAAGTCCACATTCTCCTCGGCCCGTTCCACGGCCACCTTGCGCATGTCGCTGCGGACCATCAGGCGGACCAGCTCGGCAAAGCTGGTCTTGGTGGGGTTCCAGCCCAGCTCGGTGCGGGCCTTGGTGGGGTCGCCCCACAGGTTGACCACGTCGGTGGGGCGGTAGAAGTCGGGGCTGACCTCGATGAGCACCTTGCCGGTGGCCTTGTCGATGCCCTTCTCCTCCATGCCTTCGCCCTGGAACTCCAGCTCGATGCCCACCTCCCGGAAGGCCAGCTGGCAGAATTCCCGCACGCTGTGCTGCTCGCCGGTGGCGATGACGAAGTCGTCCGGCTTGTCCTGCTGCAGGATCAGCCACATGCACTCCACGTAATCCTTGGCGTAGCCCCAGTCCCGCAGGCTGGACAGATTGCCCAGATACAGCTTGTCCTGCTTGCCCTGGGCGATGCGGGCCGCCGCCAGGGTGATCTTGCGGGTGACAAAGGTCTCGCCCCGGCGCTCGGATTCATGGTTGAAGAGGATGCCGGAGCAGCAGAACATGTGGTAGGCTTCCCGGTATTCCTTCACGATCCAGAACCCGTACTGCTTGGCCACCGCGTAGGGGCTGTAGGGATGGAAGGGGGTCTTTTCGTTCTGGGGGACCTCCTCCACCTTGCCGTACAGCTCACTGGTGGACGCCTGGTAGATGCGGCAGGTCTTTTCCAGCCCGCAGACCCGCACCGCTTCCAGCACACGGAGCACCCCGGTGGCCACCACGTCGGCGGTGTATTCCGGCACGTCAAAGCTGACCTGCACGTGGCTCTGGGCCGCCAGGTTGTAGATCTCGTCCGGGCGTACCTCGGCGATGATCTTCACCAGGCTGATGGAATCCCCCAGGTCGCCGTAATGCAGGTGAAACTGGGGATGCCCTTCCAGGTGGGCGATGCGTTCCCGGTAGTCCACGCTGGACCGGCGGATCATGCCGTGAACATCGTAGCCTTTTTCGATGAGGAACTCGGCCAGATAGCTGCCGTCCTGTCCGGTAACGCCGGTGATGAGGGCTTTTTTCATGGTTTGACTCCTTTTGCCTTGGCCCCGGCCGCCGGGCGGCAGGGGTTGTATTTTCTTGCGTCGGGGCTTTCGCCGAAAAATCGGCAGCCTTCGCCCTTGCTTTTCGCTTTCCATCCAGTATAATGGTTTTAACAGGCCTTGGCAAGGGAATATCTTGCCGCAGTTTTTGCACGATCTTGCTCTCGCCCCGGGAGGTGCCTTCATGCCCGAGTACAGTTCCTTTCCCCCTTTTTACGACCCGTCCAGCCTGCGGGTCATCCTGACCCCCTCTGCCTTTGCCCGGCAGAATCTCTTCTTTTTGCAGGAGGCCGGGCACATCCGGCTGGTGCAGAGCCACGCGGGCACCCAGCGCAGCAGCCTGGACAGTTTTCTGCTGGTACAGGTGGCGGCGGGCAGCGGGCAATTGCAGTACGACGGTAAGGTCTGGCCTTTGCGGGCGGGGCAGTGCTTCTGGGTGGACTGCCGCCGCCCCCACGGCTACCGCAGTGCCGACGACGATCCCTGGGAACTGCGTTGGGTGCACTTCAACGGCCGCAGCGCTCCCGCCTTTTACAAGCTGTTTGCCGCCGGGGGCACCCCGGTCTTTACCCCCGCCGACACCGGCGCCCCCGCCCGGCGACTGGACACGGTGCTGGAACTGGCCCGGCACTGGGACGCCACCGCCGAGCTGGAAGCCTCCGCCGAGATTGCCGCCCTGCTGGCGGGGATTCTGGCAGCCCGGGCCCGCAGCGGCAGCGACACCGCCCCCATGGCCGCCCGGCTGGAGGAGGTGCGGGCCTATGTCATCGCCCACTGCACCGAGAACTTCTCTCTGGACGAGCTGGCCGCCCGGTTTTACCTGAGCAAGTATTATCTTGCCCGGAGTTTCAAGCAGCGATACGGGGAGACCATCCTGGACTGCCGCCTCTCCGCCCGCATCGACATGGCCAAGCAGATGCTGCGCTACACCGACCTGACCCTGGGGCAGATCGCTGCCGGGTGCGGGTTCAAAGAGCAGGCTTATTTCACCCGGCGTTTCCGGGCCGCCGAGGGTCAGACCGCCACCGCCTACCGCCGGGCCTGGCGGGGCAAAGGATAAAACAACAGCAGGCTTCCCGCCGTGGGAAGCCTGCTGTTTTACGGTATAGGGTGAATCACTCGATGGTAACGCTCCAGGTGAAGGTCTTGCTCTCGCCAGGGTTCAGTTCCTCGTGCTTGCCGGGCTCGTTGACGCTGTTGGCCCAGCCGTTCCAGGGCTCCATGCAGACGAAGCTCTCGGCGTCCTGCTGCCACAGCACGCCCTTGCCGAAGGACGCCTGGTCAAAGGCCACGGTGACCTTGTGGCCGTTACCGGCGTCGGTGAGGACCATGGGGGTCTTGACGCCGGTGAGCAGACGGATGGAATCGGCGGAGCCCTCCTTGCGGGTCAGGGTGATGGGCTGCACGGCGGCGGGCTGCTCACCCTTGGCATCCTCGGAGCAGGTGGCGGCGTCGATGTCGAAGGACACGTTCTCCAGCTTGCTGGCCGCGAAATAGGGGTGGAAGCCCACGCTGAAGGGCAGCACCTTGGCGCCGGTATTCTCCACGGTCAGGGCCAGGGAGGCGGTGGCACCCTGCAGGGTGTAGCGCATGGTGAGCAGGAAGTCGAAGGGATAGACGAACTTGGTCAGGCCGTTGGGGGCCAGGGTCAGCTCGATGGCCTCGTCGTCCGCCTTCTGCACCTGCCAGGGCAGCAGGTCGGCAAAGCCGTGGACTTCCATGGGATAGGCGGCGCCGTCAAAGATGTGCACGCCGTTATCCGGCTTGCTGCAGCTGGGGAAGAGGATGGGAATGCCGCAGCGGGGACGGTCGGTGGACTCAAAGTTCTTGTCCCGCAGCCAGAGGTATTCCTCCCCGGCTTTGGTGAAGCTGGTGGCCATACCGCCCTTTTCGGGGGTGACGGTCAGGGCGTAGTCGCCGTCGGTGAGGGTGAGGGTGGCGTAGTGCACGCCGTATTTTTCATAGGTGCCGTTGGTCAGAGTGGACATGGCAGAAAGCCTCCTTTTTGTTTTTCCTGCCTTTATTGTACCGCATCCCGCCGCCTTTGGAAACAGAAATTTTCGCAATGGCGGGGTCCCCTCCCGCCCGGCGCTCCGCCTGGCAGAGACCTTGTAATTCTTGAGCAAAAAAGCCGCCTTTTCTCCGGTGCCGCCCCCGCCCTTTGAAAAAAAGTCGCGTTGCTGCCACAAAAAGCTTTTTGCGGGTTGCACAAGGCCAACCGGGAAACTTTGGCAATTATTTCAGGTTCTGGGCAATTTTTGCAACTTGTTCCCGAGGGGAAACCTTTGTATAATGGAATCAGGTTATGTGAACGGGCTGCCCCCTGCTCCCGGTGCCGCCAAGTGCCGCCGCAGCCGCCGCAGCCGCCAAAGTTAGCAAAGGAGTACCGGCTTATGAAAGCATTTATGGACAAGGATTTCCTGCTGGAAACCAAGACCGCGCAGCACCTGTACCACGACTACGCCGCCAAGCTGCCCATCGTGGACTATCACTGCCACATTCCCCCGCAGGAGATCTACGAGGACCGCCGCTTTGAGAACATCGCCCAGGTGTGGCTGGGCGGCCACCAGGTGGCGGACGACGGCACCGACCATTATTTCGGCGACCACTACAAGTGGCGTGTCATGCGTTCCAACGGTGTGCCGGAAGAGTACATCACCGGCGACAAGCCCGACCGGGAGCGCTTCCAGAAATTTGCCGAAGCGTTGGAAATGGCCATCGGCAACCCCATGTACACCTGGTGCCACCTGGAGCTGAAGAAGTATTTCGGCTATGAGGGCGTGCTCAACGGCGAGACCGCCGAAGAGGTGTGGAACCTGTGCAACGACAAGCTGCAGAACGACCCCAACATGACCGTCCGCGGCCTGATCGCCCAGAGCAACGTGGCCATGGTGGGTACCACCGACGACCCCATCGACAGCCTGGAATGGCATGAGAAGATCAAGAACGATCCTTCCATCCAGGTGGTAGTGGCCCCGTCCTTCCGCCCGGACAAGGCCGTGAACATCCAGAAGGCCGGTTTTGTGGAGTACATCCACCAGCTGGAAGAGGTCGTGGGCCGCAAGTTTGCCTGCGCCGACTGCGTGGTGTCCGCCCTGGAAGAGCGGCTGCAGTTCTTTGTGAAGATGGGCTGCCGCGCTGCCGACCACGGTCTGGACTATGTGCCCTTTGTGGAGACCGACGTGGACAAGGCCACCGCCGCCTTCAAGAAGGCCATGGCCGGTGAGTCCCTGACCAAGCTGGAGTGCGACCAGTACATCACCTACCTGCTGATCAAGATGGGTCGCCTGTACAAGAAGTACAATGTGGTCATGCAGATCCATTACAGCTGCCTGCGCAACGTGAACAAGCGCATGTTCAAGAAGCTGGGCGCCGACACCGGCTTTGACATGATCGCCGTGACCGACGGCAGCGCTTCCATCAGCAGCCTGCTGTCCGCTCTGACCGAGACCGGCGAATGCCCGAAGGTCATCCTGTACAGCCTGAACTCCTCCGACTTCGACATGCTGGGCTCCCTGATCGGCTCCTTCCAGGACGACGAGATTCCGGGCAAGATCCAGCTGGGCAGCGCCTGGTGGTTCTGCGACACCGACGACGGCATGTACCAGCAGATGAAGACCCTGGGCCGTCTGGGCCTGCTGGGCAACTTCATCGGCATGCTCACCGACAGCCGCAGCTTCCTGAGCTACACCCGCCACGAGCTGTTCCGCCGCCTGATGTGCAACCTCATCGGCAACTGGGTGGAGAACGGCCAGTATCCCAACGACGACAAGACCCTGAAGAAGATCGTGGAGGGTATCAGCTACTACAACGCCAAGCGGTATTTCGGTCTGTAAGATTTGTTTGCAGCGTATACAAAAAGGAGAGAACCGGAAAGGTTCTCTCCTTTTTTGGGTTTTCTTTTTACCCGGCAGCGGGTGCCGACCAGGATGTTGTCGCTTTTTGACGCCAAAAAGCGACGGAAAAAGCGCCACCGTTCCGATGCGGTGGACGCCGGCTGGGGCTGCGGCCCCAGACCCCAAGATGCGGCCACCTTGCGACGGCCTTCTCACCGGTCTGGGGACCGGTGAGCAAGGAATGGATTTAATACCATTTCCCGGTAACGGGTGCTAACGGCTCTCCCTCAAGGTTGTACCCAACCCGGCTGCTCTTTTCCGTTTTACCAACGGCATTTCGGCCACGCCATTAAAATCATTTTCCTTGCTCAGGCCCCCCAGGGCCTGAGTAGGCCGTCGTAAGGTGGCCGCACTCCCCGGGTCCAGGGCCGCAGCCCTGGTCGGCGGCCGCCGCATCGAAACGGCGGGCCCTTTTCGTTTCCTTTTCGGGCACGAAAAGGAAAGACACCCCGGCAAGCAGCCGTCACACCCGGCAGCAACGGGGTAAATCAACCCCTTCTCTGCTGTGCAGCACCTCCCCTTGCACAGGGGAGGCTTATGGCAAAAAGCCATACAACCACAAAAGGCCCCCCGGAATCCCGGGGAGCCTTTTGCTATTTGAAGAGAAAATTGAGAAAGAGATTGTCAAAAAAGTTATTCCGGCTTTGCCTCCGGGCTGCGGGTGGGCAAAGGAATCTCGGGCATGAGTTCGTCCGAGACAATGCGCAGCATCCGTTCCAGGTTCTGCAGTTCCTCCACGGTAAACCGCTGCTTGGCCCGGTCCACCACCTTCTGCAGATAGGCATAGCTGATGCTGTAATAGTCAATATATTTGCGGGTGGGGTACAGGTGGTATTCGCGCTTGTCGGTCTCCGACTGCACCTTCTTCACATACCCCTTCTTCACCAGATTGTTGATCTTGTAGGCGGCGTTGGGGGTGGACAGGTTCATCATGTTGGAGAACTCCGCGATGGTCGGGCTGCCCAGCGCCATGATGACCTCCATGCAGAAAGATTCCACGGTGGTCAGGGTGGCTTCGCGGGTGGCAAACTTGTTGAAAACCTGTTTGTAAAAGTGCAGCTTGAACTTGGTATACACCTGTTCAAAGGCCTGGTCCAGCATGGCAAAAACCTCCTGGGGATCGGGTCGGCGGGCGGCCGTACCGCGGGCGCGGCGCAGCCGGGCGGCGGCCCGGATCTGTTTTGTATCCTTACAGGTCAGTATACCATGTTTCGGCGCGATTGAACAGCCCTGTGTGGTCACTGGTTGTTCTCCCGGTCGACGATGGCAAAGGTCAGCTCGGCGTTGACGGCGCGCACACCGTCCACCCAGGCCGTCGCCTTGCCAACGCCCACAGGCCCGTGGCGTTCCACCAGTTCACATTCCAGGGTCAGCACGTCCCCGGGCACCACCTGACGGCGGAACCGGGCGTTCTTCACCCCGCCGAACAGCGCCAGCTTGCCTTTGGCGCCCTCCTCACTGAGGGCGGCCACGGCGCCGCACTGGGCCAGGGCTTCCAGAATGAGCACCCCGGGCATCACCGGCTGACCGGGAAAATGCCCCTGGAAAAAGGGTTCGTTCATGCTCACGCACTTGATGCCCCGGGCCCACTGGCCGGGCTGGTA
>CALWNO010000005.1 GCA_944382785.1 uncultured Gemmiger sp.
TCGGTGTCGCCGCCCTCGGGGTTGTCGGTATCGCTGCCTTCGGGGTTCTCGCTATCTCCGCCTTCGGGGTTGTCGGTGTCGCCACCTTCGGGGTTCTCCGTATCGCCACCCTCGAATGTCTCGGTATCGCCGCCTTCGGGATTTTCGGTGTCGCCGCCTTCGGGGTTCTCGCTATCTCCGCCTTCGGGGTTGTCGGTGTCGCCGCCCTCGGAGGTCTCGGTGTCACCACCCTCCGGGGTCTCTGTATCGCCATCCTCAGGGTTTTCGGTGTCACCACCCTCGGGGTTCTCGGTGTCACCATCCTCCGGGTTCCCCGTGTCGCTGCCTTCCGGGTTGTCGGTGTCGCCGCCCTCGGGATTTTCGGTGTCGCTGCCCTCGGAGGTCTCGGTGTCGCCGCCCTCGGGGTTGTCGGTGTCGCCGCCCTCGGGGTTCTCAGTGTCACCGCCCTCGGAGGTCTCGGTGTCACCATCCTCGGGATTCTCGGTATCGCCGCCCTCGGAGGTCTCGGTGTCGCCACCTTCGGGATTTTCGGTTTCGCTGCCTTCGGGGTTCTCGGTGTCACCGCCCTCCGGGTTTTCTGTGTCGCCGCCTTCGGGGTTCTCGCTATCTCCGCCTTCGGGGTTGTCGGTGTCGCCGCCCTCGGGGTTCTCCGTGTCACCGCCCTCGGAGGTCTCGGTATCGCCGCCTTCGGGGTTCTCCGTGTCACTGCCCTCGGAGGTCTCGGTGTCACCACCCTCGGAATTTTCGGTGTCGCTGCCCTCGGAGGTCTCGGTGTCACCACCCTCGGGATTTTCGGTATCACTGCCTTCGGGGTTCTCAGTATCGCCGCCCTCGGAGGTCTCGGTGTCGCCGCCTTCGGGATTCTCAGTATCGCCGCCTTCGGGGTTCTCCGTGTCACCGCCCTCCGGGTTTTCTGTGTCGCCGCCTTCGGGGTTCTCCGTGTCACTGCCCTCGGAGGTCTCGGTGTCACCACCCTCGGGATTTTCGGTGTCGCCGCCCTCGGAGGTCTCGGTGTCACCATCCTCGGGATTCTCGGTATCGCCACCCTCGGAGGTCTCGGTATCGCCGCCCTCGGAGGTCTCGGTGTCGCCACCTTCGGGGTTGTCGGTATCGCCGCTCTCGGAGGTCTCGGTGTCACCACCCTCGGGGTTCTCGGTGTCACCACCCTCCTGGTTTTCGATGTCGGTGGTGTCCCCCTCATTGGTGCTGTCGATATTCCCCGTGGTCGGGAGATCCAGGCCGTCCTTATCCGGGGCGCCAATCTCACCTGTACTGGGAATGTTCACATCCGCCGTATTGGGGATATCCACATCGCTTACATCGGAGACATTCACATCTGCCGCGTTGGGAATATCCACATCGCTTATATCGGAGACATTCACATCCGCTGTGTCGGGAATATCCACATCACTTGTATTGGGAATATCCACATCTCCCGTGTCGGGGACATCAATATCCCCTGTATCTGGAATATCCACGTCTCCTGCGTCGGGAATGTCCACGTCGCTTGTATTGGGAATATCCACATCTCCCGTGTCGGGGACATCAATATCCCCTGTATCTGGAATATCCACGTCTCCTGCGTCGGGAATGTCCACGTCACCCGTATTGGGGATCTCCACATCCCCTTGCCCGATGATATAGGAATCCCCCTCACGGTCAGAATTGCCCATTTCGGTCTGGACATCGCCCATTTGGGAAGGGTCCCTGTCGTCCGTTTCCAGAATATACGGGTCCCCTTCGTTGGGAAGCGGCTCTATGTTGTCCATATCCTGAAAGGAATTGCGGTCATCCACGTCCGAAACGCTCAGATCGCTTTCGGAAGCAGGCTCATACTCTTCCGAAAGCGGTTCGATCTCGCTCATGTCCGGCATTTCCCCGTCGCCGCCCGCCGGCAGTTCGGTTCCTGCCGAGGGGTCCACTTCCAGCGGCTCCACAGATTCCATCGAACTTGCCGGGCTTGTATCTACCTCCGCACTGGGTGCCGACGTTTCGACGGACGAGGTGCCCATCCCGGATTCCATTCCTCCGCCCATTTCATCCATAGTTGATCCCCATTCTCCGGTATGTATTTTCTCAACCGGTTGTTTTGCCGTATGTGTTGTACCAATATTTCTGGAACTGCACGGTCAGTGCATATTTTTCCGCCGGTTCCAGGGGAGACTTTTCGATCACGATCCCCGCCAGGCAGAACCAGTCCTGTGGCTGCAGCTGAACCCCGGCGTTTTGTTCCAACATCTTCATGAACCGCAGCAGATACAGGCAGTTCAGCACCTTGGCCAGGGGCTGCCGCTTTTCCCGGGCAGATGCCGCCAGGCTGCGCAGCCGTTCTGCCACCGGATACCCCTGCGCCAGTTCCTCCATCCGGCGCCGGGTCTCCTGCCGGCAGGGATGGGGGCAGAAACGGCAGGTATCGTAGTCCTTATACTGGGTGTAGACATCCTGGAAGCTGCTGCCGATGTTTTCCCGGCAGCGGGCCACGATCTCCCCGCGGCCCATCTTGCTGCGGTCCTTGACCAGCGGCATCATGACCAGTTTAGGCCGGTTGTCCCCTTCGGCAAAGGTAGCGGCACAGCCCCGGCGCAGACTGCTCAGGTATTCCATCTGTTCCGGAGTCATGTTCATGGCCGCGCCCACCGCCCGGCGGTCCTCCTCCATGACGGTGCGGTGGATCAGTTTCAGGTTGGTGTTTTTCAGCACGTCGGAGGCCAGTTTGGTGGGCACCTGGTCACAGATCATCATGCCCTGGCCATAGGAACGGATCTCCGCCAGCATATTGCAGAAAAACTCCACCGACTTTGCCCGGGAAGGATTGCTTCCCGGCTCCACCCGTTTGAGCAGGCGGTGGGCTTCCTCAATGACCAGCAGATGCTGGAATTTTTTGCTGCTGGCCGGCACGTCGCCCCGCCCGGCATGCTCACTGGCCAGCAGGCTCTGGCCCTTGCGGTATTCGTACAGCTGCACCATCAGGATGCCGATCACAAAGGCCTTGGTATCGTCATCGGCCAGGTCTTCCAGTTCCAGCACCACCGGCTTGTCCAGCAGGCTGCCGATGGGCACGCTGCGCGGGGTGTCCATCATCAGGCCCTTGCCGCCGATGCGCAGGGAGTTAATGCGGGCTTTCAGGGCCGCCTTGACGTTGTTCTGTACCTCCACATAGTAGCCCATCCGGTCCACCACTTCGTCGATCTTGTAATACAGATCCGTCAGGGTGGGGTAGTCGGTCCGGCCATAGAGGTTTTTGCCGGTGGTGATGTTCCAGCCCCGGTCCTCATAGATCTCAAAGACCGAGCTCTCCAGCACGTAGGGCATGGGCGGGACCAGTTCAAAGGCCGCATTGAAGGAGGAGAGCACATAGTCGATATGGGTCTGCAATCCCACGCCGGGGGTGCGCTCAAAGGGGTTGATGCGGTAGGGCAATACGTTGTCGTCGCCCATGGTAAAGACGCACAGCTGGGAGAAGGGACCGGCGGTGCCGGGCTCGTCCAGTTTCATGAGTTCATGGTATTCCCGCTTGGCCGATTCAATGACCAGGAAGGGCTTGTGGTATTTGCCCCACAGGGTGGACAGCAACGATTTGCTGGTGTTGCTCTTGCCGCCGCCGGTGATGCCGATGACCAGCAGGTGGCGGGTGAAATCGTTCATTTCCAGCTCATAGGGGATATCTTCAAACCCCGCTGCCGAATGGCCGGGCTGGGTGACGGTACCGATGCGCACCCACTGCTCGCCGTCCCGGTGTTCCACACGGCTGCAGCGGTCGAATTCCACAAAGTTGTCGATATAATAGCCGGGGTATTCGTGCTGGGGCAGCCGGCACAAAAGACCCAGCTGCTGTCCGCTGAGCATGGTCTGGTACCGGGTGCTGTTCATGGCATAGACCTGCACCCCGCCGGGGCCCCGGCGCTCAAACTGAACCGGACTGATATACTCCTGGGGGACCAGGTCCTCCATCACCGCGCATTCGGGGCAGATGTAGTCCCGGATGTTGTTCATATTCAGGCAGATCACCGGCTGGCAGACGCTTTCACTGTCGGTGTTGTAGCCGCCTTTCAGGATGCCCTGCAGCCGCAGCGTGGTGGGCGGGCAGTCCGCCGCATAATACACCGTGGTCTGCCACAGGCCGCTGCTCATGCTCTGCTGCAGCATGGCACCGGTCTTTTGCAGGTTTTGCAGGTATTCCTGCACCTCATAATTTTCCTGGGTGTGGTGTTCCCCTTCCACCCCTTCCCGGTCCACCCGCTGGTACAGGCTCAGGTCCCGCATCAGCTGGATGACGCTTTTGCGGAATTCCAGGGGGAATTGGTTGGGCACCCGCCTGGCCAGGACCAGCACGGTGAACTGGCTGCCGGA
Organism: uncultured Gemmiger sp.; assembly: GCA_944382785.1. GTDB lineage: Bacteria > Bacillota > Clostridia > Oscillospirales > Ruminococcaceae > Gemmiger. Next base: position 4,351 of record CALWNO010000005.1, read on the forward strand.
CATGCCCCGGCAGATGTTGTCCACCGCCAGCTGGAGGCTCTGGGTTTCGGGGCGCAGTTCCGGTTCGTTGGGGTTGCCGATCATCACGCCGCCGCAGCCGCACACCGGGGCGATGTCCTGGATGGAACAGGGCTGTTCCAGCTGCACGCTGGGCAAAAAGCCCTGCAGGGCCCCCACCAGGGCGTGGCAGTTCCGTTTGTCCGTACCCATGTAGACCCGCACCCCGGCGGCATCCCCGCACAGAAGGAAGGCAAACAGGCTGTCCTGTTCCACCATGGTGCCGGGGATCTGCTGGAACAGCTGCAGATAGGACTCCACACTCTGGGTACGCCAAAAATCCGGTATGCCTCGGATCCTGACAAACATTACATCGGGCAGCGGCCTGCGGCACCTGGGGGCGCTGGACAAAGCCTGCCGACCTTCGTTCATGGCCATAAATTGCCTGCACAGTGCATCATTTTGCACAGCCACGTCACGTTGATCCTTCAACATACCGGATTTCTCCTCACTTATTTAATTTTCAGGCGGACAAACTCAGATGGTGTAGCTGAGTTCCACCGAGCTGCCGTCGGCAAAGCGAACGGTGACGGTGGGGGTGTCCTCAAAGGAATCGTATTCGTCCTCCTCCTGCATGCCCGTATCCACGGCCAGGCTCATGTTCACCGGCTCTTCGGGATCATCCGCGCCGGGAACGCTTGTAATTTCAACCTCCATCCGCTTTCCGATCATCCGACCGGCGATGAGAATGTTGTCGAAGGCCGGGGGAACTTCAATATTCCAGTCCACCGCCTCCTTGAGCATGGTGCCCAGGGAAACCTTGGGTTTGCGCTTGGAGTAGTAGGCGCCGGGACGCAGGATGCTGTCCTTGACAAAGTTGTGCCCGGACTTGTAGTAGGTCACAAAGAGGTTGCCCTGCAGCCGGATGTACTCGGTACCCTTGTACCGGGACCGGCTCTTGAGCAGGATCACCACCACAACGATGATCACCACCACCGCCGCCAGAACACCCAGCAGCCACAGGGGGAAACCGCCCTTGTCGGGGGTCTGGGGCTGGGAGGTGGACGAGGAGGAAGCGACCGCCGCCGCGCCTGCGCCCACCTGGATGGTGACGGGGTCGCTGGTACGGTTGAAGGTCTTGCCCTGCACCGTGACGGTCAGTTCGTACTCTCCTTCGGTCTCCGGAGCGGTAATGTTGCAGTCAAAGCCTTTGGAGTTGTTGCTCATGGGCACTTCCTGGCCGTCCAGGGTCACCCGGGCGTTCAGGTTGCTGAAAGCCAGGTCGGTATAAGCCTCAGTACCGCGCATGAGCGATGCGGTAACGCCGAATTCTTCCCCGGGGGCAACCTGGGCGCTGGAGACATCCACCTGCACGTAGATTTCCCGGTTGAGGACGATATCCCCGATCACGATCTGGGGCACGCCCACGCTCTGCATCTTCAGGTCATAGCTGCCTGCCTCCGGCTCCAGCATCTTGATGATGGTCTTGATCTCGCCGTTGCCCTGCACTGCGTAGCTGACGATGCCGTTTTCCTCGGTCATGGGGATCTCGGTGCCGTCCTCCCGGAAGAGGTTCATCTGCAGGTCGCCGGTGTGGGTCAGTTCCAGGATGGCCTCAAAGACGCCGTCCTCCAGGTTAAAATTCCAGTCCGAGGGGGTCTCCACCCCCACCTCATCCTCAAAGCCGCTGTCGTCATCCACCACGTATTCATACAGCTGGTTGGTGATCTGGCTGAGGATATCCGGGATGTCGTCGCCGGAATTCACATAGTACGCCTGGCCGCCGGTGCCCTGGGCGATGCCGTCCATGTACTCGGAGATGCGGGAGGTGTCGCCGGAGTTGATGACGATCAGGTACACCCGGATGCCCGACTCCATGACCTGCTGCAGGGCCGCATCGCTGGCAGCCTTGTCGGCGTCGGTGGCAAAGTCGTTTTCACCGTCCGAAACGGCGATGATGGCCTGGGGGGAATCGCCTTCCGGCAGGGCCTGGAGCTGTTCCACCGCGTAGTCCAGCGCCTTGGGCAGATCGGTGTAATGACCGTTCTGGGTCAGGCCGTTCTGGGCGTACTGTCTGAGCTGCTCCTTGTCCTGCTCGTCATCCACCTCCAGCACAGGCTGGCTGGTCATGATATCGTCGTCATAGGTGGCCATTCCCACCCGGCTGCCCTGGCTGGGAATCTGGCTGGCAAACTGCTGCAGTGCCACCGTGGCGATGTGGTTGGGGTCATTGCGCTGCATGGAGACGGTATCGTCCACCACCAGCATCAGATCCAGACTGGGGGTCTTGGTCTCTTCGGCTCCCACCAGGGTAGCGCCGGTCACGGCCAGAATCATACAGACGGCAACGACCGAAGCCACCGCCTTTCTCAGTTTGAACATCATGTAAATTTCTCCTCCTCGACCACCGGTTGCAGTGCAGCGGGTCGCCGTTTCTTTTCCCGGGAAACCGCCTCGCCCGCTGTGCATCGCCCGCCGCAAAACAGGCACTTCCCGCGGGGGAAATATCCGCTTTTGCTGACGAGTTGGCTTCCCAATAATACCGATATATCTCCAGTATACCCGCACCGCACCCTAAAGACAAGGATTTTTTCTTTCGGTTTTTACATTTCCTGCCCGGCCGTCCCTCAATACAAAAGGTCGTACAGGGACTGGACGGTGGCGCCGTTCATCAGCAGCAGCTGTCCCAGGCAGAACACCAGCAGGAACAGGCAGACAGTGCCGAAGCGGGAGTGGAAGCGGTGGGCTTCCAGCGCCCGCAGGAAAGGGTCCAGGTCCCAGCGGCGCATCCGGCGCAGAATCTTTTCGGCCCCGGGCAGCAGCCGGTCCATCAGGGCAGGATGCAGCGGTGCCTGCAGGCAGGCCCGCATGGTATCCGGGTCGGCTTCGGCCTGCCGCAGCCGGTCCTGCAGCTCCCGGATGTAGGCTTCGATCCCCTTGGGCACCGCCTGGTCCAGCAGGTTCAGGAAGCCCACGTCCCGGCGGAACTCCTTTTTCATGAACAGACACCAGCCCAGGTTGCCCGCCACGCACATCAGGTAACTGGGCAGGCGGAACAGGGCAACGCCCACGCTGATGAGCCATACCGCCAGGGTCCCCCAGGCAAAGGGCTGCCCGAAGGAGACCGCCAGGGGCAGGTTGCGGATTCCGTTCTGCCACAGCCGCGCCACCAGATAAAACAGGGCCGGTACGGCAAAGCACAGGGCCGCCATGGTCAGCACGGACAGCACAAAGTTCATCCGGGATACCCCGGCATCCCGGTAGCGCGCCCATTTGAGGGAGTACAGGTTAGACAGGTTCTGGGAGGCTGCCTTCAGCTCCCGGCAGGCCCGGGACTCCACCCGGCGCAGGTAGCTTTCCCGGTCGTCCCGGGTATCGCTGTTGTTCCACAGGTAGCAGTCCAGATTCTTGCCCCGGATGGCTCCGCGGGAGACACTGCTGAGCAGGGATACCCGCTCTATCCACTTGTCCTTCTCCGACGACACCTGGTGCAGCCGGACCGTCCCGCCGGGTTCATCGATCTCTTTCAGAAGTTTTTTCCCTTCCGAATATTCCTCCGCCATCTGCCAGACCGGGTCCACCAGGTGGTCCATCATGAAATTGCAGGAAAACAGGGTGTAAAACCAACTTACCAGAAACCGGGCGCGGCTTTCGGAGCGCCCGCCGTAGTACCATTGGCGCAGACTGGAGCGGAAATCACAGGCGTACACTGTGCGGAACTCAAAATCATCCATATGTTCCGCCAGCCAGAGGGCTTGCCGGTAATCTTTGTTTTCTTTCTCCATCGTTTGTGATCCTTCCGTTCCTTCGGGTCAGTACTTGTGCCGCTCTGTCAGCGGAAAAGGCTTTTGGCGGCCAGATACATACCAAAACACATGATGAGAATCAGCAGAAGCGGGCTGCCCACCGAAGGAACCAGGTACAGAAGCAGCAGAAGGATAATGACTCCCACCACCTTAAAGGTGGTGCGGGAGGGATGGCGCAGCTGGTTCAGCACCCACCAGATGCCCAGGGCGATGAGAACGCCGTACAGCAGGATCATCTCCCAGTTGATGTGGGACAGGACGTTGATGTTGCCCAGCCCGGGAATGGGCACGCTGAAGAAGAAGCTGGCAATCACCAGAGCCAGCACCAGGGTGACCACCCGGATCACCCCGCCGGGAATGCCGCCGTCGATGGAGATCAGGGAGCCGTTGGTCAGGTTGACGATCTCCGAGGCGTATACCGTGCGGTCCGCCCCGAATTTGCCCTTGACCTGCAGCGTCTGTCCCCGTCCGATCAGGCCGGTGTTCGTCTCGCCGAAAAAGGTGACGGCGATGCTGCGCTGCTGGGTGATGGACATGCTTTCCTCCACGTCCAGCAGCTGCAGGTTGAACACATTGCGGACCTTGCCATTGACAAAGGGGACCCCATAGATCAGGCTGTCGATCCAGGCGGAAAAGAAGGTGCGCTGCCGTTCCGGCATGCTCTGCACATTCTGGGCAATGCCCACAAAAACGTCCTTGGACGGGTTCAGGCCGGACACACCGGTCCGGTTCTGTCTGTCAGGCTGGGATGTATGGATGGGCGTCGGCTCCGCATGCCGGTTGGCCCCATAGTCATTGGACCATCCGTCACTGCCGGACCATCCGCCGTTGTCGCCGGCTCCGCTGCCGGTCCCGCCGCCGGTCTGCTGCCAGCTCTGGTCCACATCCGACTGCCAGTCCTGGCTGCCGCCTCCCGATCCCCAGTCGTCATTCCAATCGCCCCAATCGGCCATGTTGGATCATCCTCCCCCTCAAATATCCTTTCTGTTTTCCATCCGTTTCCGGTACCCGCTGCCAGTGGTCGTGCCGGTGGTCGTACCGGTCCCCCTGCCCGCCGTTCCGGCAGCAGGCGTGGTGCCGGTGAGCTTGATCCGGGTGCCGGGCACCTCCGTGGTGCCGGTCGTGCCGCCTGCGGAGGCCGTCTTGCCGCCCGTCGTTCCGGCGGCAGGCGTGGTACCGGTCAGCTTGATCCGGGTACCGGGCACCTCCGTGGTGCCGGTCGTGCTGCCTGCCGCCTTGGCGGTGGTGGTGCCGGTCTTACTGCCTGCGGACGCGCTGCCCGCCTTTTTGACGGCAGTGCCGGTCGTGCTGCTTGCGGATGTGCTACCCGCCGTCTTGGCGGCGGTGCCGGTCTTGCCGCTTGCGGATGTGCTGCCCGCCGCCTTGGCGGCGGTGCTGGTCTTACCTGTTGTGGTGCTTCCACCGGAGGCTGCCGCCTTTCCGGCTTTCTTTTCCGTGGACGGCTTCTCCTGTTTCCGGAAAGGACGGCACAGAATATTCCAGGAAGCCTTTTCCGCCAGGATATCCCGGATCCAGGCTTCCTCCCCGTACCAGCTGTTCAGCGGTTGGGTGGAGGCCAGGCTTTTGAGCCGCTGCCCCGTACGCTGGAAGTACGGGCTGCTCAGCTCCGCTTCCACCTCTTCCCAGCTGTCCGGCCGGCCGTATTCCGTCGGCTGCCCGGCGCCGGGGATTTCCTTGCCGGACGCAAAGACGTTGGCCGGCTTGATCTTCTTCCACCGGTCACTCAGTTCCCGGCGGGGATATACCTTGGTGCGGAAATAGGTTTCCAGGGCCGCCACCGCATTGGCCTGCCCCTTGCCGGAATAATAACGCAGTGCTGTATAAAGGAGGTACAGGAGGAACAGGGTCGCCCCGCCCCGGACCAGGATGAGCGCCAGAATTGCAACAACGGACATGGTCACGCCCCCTCCTTTTCCGATTTACCCCAGCCGGCGGCCACCCGGACCGCAAAGGGACCTTCGCCGGACTTGACCAGGGTCTGGAAGCGCTGCCACAAAACCCCTTCCCGGTCATACCACACATGGTCGAACCAGTAGCTGGCCAGGCTGCAGTTTTCCTGCGCCAGGGCAGACAGTTTGTTGCCTTTCATGGCGATGAACGGTTTGAGGTTGGTCCAGCGCAGCAGTTCCGGCTCATTTTTGGGCGGCTCAGGCAGCCCCACGGCGGAGCGAATCCAGAGATCCGACAGCATGGACCGTTCCTGCTCGGTAAACCAGGGAATAAGGGCCTGCAGGTCGTTGGCCGCTCCCTCCACCGTCTTGTCCGGGGCCTGGCTGCGCTGAATTCGCTGGATGCGGTCGGCACAGAACCGCACCACAAAGCGGGCGGTCTGTTCCCCCGGGCACAGGCAGGTGAGCAGCACGCATTCGTGCACCCTGGCCAGGATCTCTTCCGGCTTGGGGAAGTCCTCCACGTGCAGGAAGGCACAGATCTGATCCATATCCAGGCAGATGCCTTCCGAGATGGGCAGGTGCAGCAGGCACTTCATCATCAGGGCCGAGACCCGCCGGTTGTGGTAGAGTTCGGCCATGCTGCCGGCCAGGGCGTAGACCTGTTCGGCGGTTTCGGCCGTGGGCTGCTGTTCCAGCCACCGTTCCAGGTAATGCAGGTCGGCGTCGTAGGCGTCCACCATCTCCTGCAGGGCTTCCGGGTCCGCCATCCGCTCCTCCGCCTGGTGGAGCAGACCGATCTTTTTGCGGTGAAACAGCCAGTAGCAGCGCTGCATCTGCCGGGTATAGGGCTGTTTCGGGTCCGGCCGCAGAGCCAGTACTGCCACCAGCACCCCCGGGATCAGCAGCGGCAGCCAGAGAATGCCCAGCACCGTCAGCCCCACCACCAGGGATACCGCACATCCCAGCAGCCGGCCCCGCGCGTCTGCACGGCTCTGCTTTTCCGCCAGTTCAAACACGGGGGTCTGGTCGGTGCTCCCGCATTTGCGGCACGGCAGGTCCAGGAAAGTGGCTTCCCCGCACCGGCACCGGCGGAACCGCGCCTGCAGACTTTTCTGCGACGGGAAATCCTCCGGGCGCATTACGATTTCTGTTCCCCAAACGTTGCGCACTTGTTTCCGTTCCTCTCTGTATCAGGCATATTTTTCCAACTTGGTGTACAGCTTGCGATAGTTCCTGCGGTTGTAATAATCCCGCAGATTTCCCACTACCATCTGTACTTCCGGCCCGCGGATCACGCCGGCCTTCTGCATCTTGGCCGCGCTGTCCGCCAGCCACAGCCCGAATTCGGTCTTTTCCCGGGTCTGGTCGTGCAGAACGTCCAGCACCTCGTCATCCCCGCTGATGGCTTCCAGCAGCATCTGCAGGTCGGTTTTGCGGTACTGGGCATAGTGCCGGGCATACCGCCGGGTCAGGGTCAGCACCCCCTGCAGCAGCTTGGCGCCGCCCTGCCGGGCCGCCTGCACCAGAACCGGATGCAGATCGTCCACCTGCAGGTGGATGATGTAGCACAGGAACACCCCCTGCACCTTGGGCAGCAGACCGGCGGCAAAAAAGCTGGGCAGTACTCCCCGCGCCTTTTCCTGCACGCTCTGGGGGGCGTCTTTCAGCAGCTCATACCAGGTCTTTACTGTATCAGACGAAGATTTTGCAAAATTGTTGAGCAGAACCAGCGCCTGTTTGGCATCGCTCTGGGTGATCTCCTCCCCGATGACCGGCTGGTCCGGCCATCCGGCGCTCACAAAGGCGGCGGGATTTTGCAGCAGATGCTCATACAGCAGTTCGGTGAACCGGATGGCCGTCTCGTTACGGCCCAGCGGGCTGTTGTTCAGCAGGTTGTTCCACCGCTTCAGCATGGCGGCGCCCCCTTCCACCGACAGGCCGCGCTGGCTCAGGGCTTCCATTTCCCGGTCGCACAGTGCAACCCAGCACTGCTGGGCCACCGCGTCGCTCTCCATAGGCTGGAAAACCTGCTGCAGCTGCTCCAGATTTTCCAGTTCGGTGGTGTCCGGGTCGGCCTCGTAGTTGTTGGCCAGGGTCTGCAGCAGCTGAATATAGATCCAGCTGTCCTCCTCCCGGAAATGCTTGTACACCCCGCGGGCCAGGTCCAGGATCTCCGACAGGGCGGGGACGGGATACCGCTGGGTCAGCCATTCTGTGGCAATGCCCAGGACCTCGGCGGCCAGCGACTCCGGGGTGGTGCCGGGCGCACAGGGAAGGGATTTGCCGAAATTTTCCACCCTGTCCGGCAGCTGGTCCAGGCTGGTGCAGTTGTTCAGCGTCCGCTTGCCCCAGCGTTTTCTGCGGGAGGCTGCCGCTGCCGGGCCGGGATTCACCCCTGCCTGGCGCCAGTCCTCCTCGTACACCGGATCTCCCAGGGCAAACAGGTCCATCAGCTGGCTGAAAACCGTTGTATCGTCCTGCGCCAGGGCCTGATACCGATGCAGCACCACGCCCAGGTCCGCCCCGGGGGCGTCGGCTTCCGCCACCAGGAAAGCCCCCAGAATATGCAGGGCCCGTTCCCTCTGGTCGGTGCCCAGCGCCTGGACGAGCAGTTTCAGGTCCGCCTCCCCGGCGGGCACCGTATGCCGCCGGACCACCCGGTCCAGCAGGAGGCCCACGTCGCGGCCGCCGGCAAATTCCCTCATAAGGGTCATCTGGCAGCTCATTTCTTCCTCTTCCGAGACCACCACACCCCGGTTGATCTGCTGCATTACCGGGTTTTCGCTCTGGGCCAGCTGCATCCAGCACAGGGTGTTGTACAGCGGGAGATCCGAGGCATCGGCCTTGTGCAGTTCCTGCATCTGACGGTCGAATTCCTGGTAGACCTCCCCCAGAGCGGTGAGGACAGCACCGTTGCATCCCGACCGCAGCAGGGCATCCACCACCCGCCGCAGCCAGCGGGAAAGCAGAGTATCCTTGCCGAACCACTTGCCGCCATAGGAGGCGTTATGCCGGATGGTGCCGTCCATGACCAGGTAGTCTGCGTCCAGGGAGACCGGACTTTCCAGCTGGAAGGTGACGGTATTGTGGGCGATCTGCACCCGGTTGCGGGGCACAAAGACCACCTGAACAAACTGGGCGGAGGTATGGACGGTATATTCACTTTCGGCCCCCGCCACACGGCGCAGGTCAAAAGGCAGGCAGAGGTACAGCCAGCTCAGGATCTGCTTTTTCAGTTCCTTCTCTTCCGGGGCCGAGGGATCGTAGGCGATCAGCACCCGGCGTTTTTCCGCCACGGCGTCAAAGCAGGCCAGCACCATCTGCAGGAAGCTTTCGGTGTTCAGGTGCAGGATGGACATCACCAGTTCCAGGCTCTTCAGGGTGAACGCCGTGTGGTATCGATCGGGCAGATCCCGGATGAGATCCGCCTCATCCAGCGGGATGGGTCCGCCCTCCCGGTTGGGGTCGGAGGTATAATAGTTCAGCCGGAACCACTGGAGAGGTTTTACCGCATCCTCTCCGTCCACAATGTACCCGTGGGAAACATGGAACATCCGGTGGGACTTTTCCGCATCCGCCCCGGAATACAGGGGGGTGCAGTACTGCAGCAGCGTCTTGCCGCTTTCCTTCAGCCGCACCTTGCGCCAGATGGGCGTGGGGTTGCCCCGCTCGTCCCGCAGGTCGCGGCCCAGATTTTCCCCGCAGTGCACCTGGGCATCCCGTTTCAGGATATCGGTCATATGGTCAGACAGTCCCATAAACCCGTATCCCAGCGACACGTGCCTGCCTGCTCCGTCGGAGGACTGCTTTTGTGCCCGACTGTAAATGTATTGTTCTACCATCTTATATGCTCACACTCCTTTGGCCCCGTTTTCCCGCGCTCCGCATGCGCCCGGGTCCTGCTTTTTGGTCAGGATTCGCAATGTTGCAGCAGCCAGTCCAGGATGTCGGTTCCCTGTTTGGCGTCCAGCGGGGCGCCCACGATCTGCACGTCCGTAAAACTGTACCGCATACGCAGCAGCAGCTGCTTGTCTTCTTGTTCCAGGCGTCCCACCGGGTCCTTTTCACCTTCCGGGCCGGTGACGATGCACACCACCGCTTTTTTCAGCGCGGTGCTGCCGTACTGGCACCGTTCCAGCAGAGAGGCCACCGCCTTTTCCGCCCGGCTTTCGTCCACTCGGCCGTCGGCTCCGGCGTCCAGCGGCAGTTCCACTACCACGCCCTGGGCGTTCAGGCAGCAGTTGTTGATGCAGGACTGCCCGTAATGGGTATGGGCGTTTTCCAGCCCCAGGGGGACCGACAGATAGGCGATGTCCTGATTCCGCTGTACAAACTCATACGCCAGCACACCGGGATTTTCCTGTTGGGCCGCGTGCCAGACGCCGCCCTCCGCCCCGGCTGCCAGCGCAAACAGCTTTTGCACAATGCCATTGTTCATGCCCCCGGCATCCCATCCGAACAGGATGGGAAAAGCCTGGGGCAGAACGCTGTGGCACACCGGGCACACCCGGCGGCTCAGCCAGGTGCCGCCCGGGTCCCGCATGCCCAGGACCGTATCGCCCAGGGTACGCAGATCCTGGGGGGCACAGCCCCGCCAGGTGCGCACCACCGGGCTGCGGCCCGCGGCGCACCAGTCGGCAAAGCCCTCCGGGTCAAAGGTGGAGCGGTGCACCGCCTGGCGGATATCACAGTGCGGGGTGACCCAGCCGTCCTCGGTAAAGAGCACATCATTATAATAATGGGTGCTGAAGCACTGGGGGCACAGATACCGGCGCTCCGCGCCGCCCTCCCAGCCTTGGTGTTTTTTCACAGACATACCGGCTCATCCTCTGCTTTCCAGCCAGGGACTCTGGGAATTGTGGAACACGCCGGGATACGCCCCGTTGATCCAGAGCAGCCATTCCAGAGGGTCGGTGATGCGGCGTCCGGCGGCGTTGGTCACCAGCACACCGTTGCGCACCGGGGCCCCCGTGGCGGACACAGCGAACCACCCGTGGATGGGGCAGACCGTGTTGGCGGTCCAGATCACCGGGTCCTTGTCCAAAAACTCTTCGATTTCCCGGTCGCACGCCCACAGCTGGTCCACGTCCACGACCTGGCGCTGGGAGGATTTGTTATCCTGCAGGAACAGGCTGTCCGGCTTGATCTTGCAGTTCATGCCGGCCAGGTCCGTGGCATAGTAGGAGAGCATATCCGCCTTGGAGAACACCAGCGCCACCGGCGGCTTGATCCGGTTGTTTTCCCCGAACCAGCCCACAAAGGGGTCCAGCACATCGGCGGGGCTCGCGTTGAGGCGGGCGTCGTCCAGGTCTTCCTGGGAAAGGTATTCCCGCTCCCCCTTCTGCAAAATCAGGGTGCGCAGGGTGGGCAGGGTGGTGCTGTCCAGCACAAAGATCCATCCGTTGGTGTTTTCGTTCATCCGGTTCATCAGATCGGAGAAGAAGTTCAGGTCAACGCTTTCGCCCTTCTTGATATCGTTGCGCCAGATTGCCTCACCGGGGAAGTCGTACAGGGTGATGAGCACATGGTTTTCGCCGCACTGCACATCCAGCACGGTGGGCGGCGTATACCGGATGGGCGTGGCTTCGGGAAGCGCCTCCCCGGCGTCCTCCTCCTGATGCTGTTCTCCGTCCTGGTCATCCTTTTTGCGGGACACCCGGGCGGTGAACTCGTCCATCAGGCGCTTGCGCACCACGGCCCGGTCCTCGCCCAGCACACTGACCACCAGCTGCCGGCCCGGCAGCAGTTCGTTGTTGAGCATCCCCAGCAGCAGACGGTCCACATACACCGTTTTGCCGCTGGAGGTGTTGCCCATCATGGAGAAAACATAGTTGGGGTACAGGCCGATGGCGCCGGGCAGCTCGTTGTGGCAGTGGGGGCAGAGCTTGCGGTTGGTTTCCCGGCCGAACTTGTCCCGCACCGCCAGCAGGGCCTTGCCCTTGATCTTCTGACGGTCGGCGTCGGTGTTGAGGGCGATCCAGGTACCGGTGTCCACCGGCTTGACCGCAATCACATCGTCCGGGTTGTTCACGTCCAGCACATGGTTCTGCAGAAGGTTGCGGGGCGGCTGGTTCCGCTTGGTCCAGAAATCCACATACAGGTTGTCCTGCTCCCGCGGATATCCCTTCTGCCCGTTGGCATCATCCCCGCCGCTCACCGACTGGGAGCGGAACTGCTCCTCCCACACGGAGCTGCGCTCCAGGCAGAAGGGACACACCACCTTGTAGTAGGGGGTACCGGGCTCCTTCTGGGGTGCGTTGCCCCGGGGTACAAAGACCCGTTTCGGTTCCTGGGCCTCCTGGCTTTCCTTTGCCTTTTTCTTGTCCCCGGACCAGGGCCAGAACGGTTTGAACATCTTCGCCACTTCCTCTCTTTTTGCTCACCTTTATTTCACTTCCCGGTCCGGCAGCTGCCGGTCCGGAAGGTGCTTGAAATCGAAAAGGCGGGATATCTCGGTATGCTTGGGGTTGCAGTAAAGCACCGGCTGGCCCGCAGCGGGCAGCATGCCGTACACATTGCGGCCGGCTTTCAGCCGGGGAAGGAAGCCCACCGGCTTTTCCCCTTCCTTGTGCTGCGGGCCCAGGGTGTAGTAGAACAGATCGTTGGGCACCTTGCCCTCGCAGGGGAAGTCCAGCACCAGGTCGGCCTGACGGCCCACCAGCTTGCGGCTCAGCAGCTTTTTCTGGAAGGTCTGCTGCCATTCCACATGCCATTCCACGATGTATTTGCGGCTCAGCAGTTCGGTTTCCTGCTTTTCCGCTCCGTCCTCGCTTTCCACCGTCACACGGACAGGCACATCCACCTTCTTGATACACGGGCCATGGTAGTTGCCGAACCGCGCCTGGTTGTAGCTCTCCCGGCTCACGGCTGTTTTGGACAGGACTTCCCCGTCCAGCAGCCGGGTCACCGTGATGGTGGCGGCGCCGGGTTCATCCCACGACCAGATCACGGCAATGTAGTCCGGTCCTTCGGCACAGTGCAGGTCTTTAATGGCCATTTCAATTGCCCCCTCTCAAGGTCTGCCGTTGATACTCTTTTCGTCTTCCGTGTCCTTCCACCGGCCCATGCCGTCGGCCTGGTCCATCCGATGCAGAGCACTGTCAAAGGCTCCCTGGGTATCCGTCACCTTCACACCCCGCAGGCCGCCCTGCCGGATGTTGCTGTGCAGGTCCATATAGAAGGCCAACACAATGCCGTACAGGACCCAGCTCAGGATATGGATCACGACCAAAGGCAGGAACAGGTAGGTCCCCACCTCCATGAGCAACCCCGCCACCAGACCGGCAATGCCGGAAACCACCAGCTGGGGTTCCATGCCGTTGCCCTGCATGGCCAGGATCAGAGCCAGGGCAATGATGGGGCCCGGCAGCAGCAGGAACACCACCCGCAGGATCATGTACAGGATATTGTTGCGCTGCATCCCCGGCCGGGGGCTGAACAGGCAGCGGTAGGTGACCGCCGTGGACACCTGCTGGAAGGCGCCCACCAGATCGTCGGCGTCCTCCACCTTGAAATACTGGCCGCCGGTGACCTGGGCGATGTTCTGCAGCAGGTTCTCGTCGGCGCCGTTGCCCAGGCTGACCGTGCTGATGGCCACCCCGGCAGACAGGTACTCATTGGCCAGCCGGTTGATGGGCACGTGGCTGCCGCCGTCGGACAGCAGCACCACCACCGGTGCACGGCCGGAGACATAGTTCTGCTTGACCACGTCCAGGGCCTTCTGCAGAGCCAGGTAGATGTCGGTACCGCCGTCCGAGCGGTATTCACTGATGCCGTTGGCCAGCAGGTCCCGCTGTGCGTCGGTGAGGTAATCCATCTTGATGGGATCACCGGTCACCTCGTGGGTAAACCGGAGCAGGCCGGCCCGCTTGTCGTCCTCCATGGAGTCCAGCAGCTGGGACAGCGCCTGGTACCGCATATTCTGCGGGTCGGTGCTGCTCATGCTGCCGGAATCGTCGATGACAAACACGAAGTCGTTGAATTCCACCGGGGTGTAGGCACTGCCCAGTTCGTACAGGAACTCGGTGCCGCAGCCCACCGCAAAGACGAGCACAGCCCCCAGCAGCATGCCGGCCAGACGCTGAGCGGTCAGTTCCTTGTTGATGGTCTGGCGCGGGTCCCGGATCTCGCAGATGGCACAGGCTGCCAGAATGCACAGGGCAATGATCCCCAGCACCAGACCCACCATGAGCACGTTGCTGCCGGCGGAATTGTACATGGCGCCGTAAATGAACTGCCCGATAACGGCACCGATCAGGGCACCCACCAGTGCATGGATGAACAGGGCGCGGTTGAACTTGCGGGGTCCGTACTGCTTCACCGCAGTCTGCTGCAACCCCACGGGCGCTCCGCTTTCCCAGGAAAAGTCGTCATCCGACTGCGTACCGCCGCCCCATTGATCATCGTCCCAGTTATACTCCATTTCTGGCCCCTCCTTCATTGTTTTGACCCGCACGCACCTTTAGGCACGGCGCGCCTTCATCACCGCAAAGACGCGGCAGATGTCGTCTTCATTGTAGCGCTGGGCAATCGTTGTCAGCTTCACGATCCGGCCGGCAGAGATGCCCGTCTTGATGGGATACGTCTTGGTGTTGGCATCCACCAAAATGGTCAGCCGGCAGTACAGGGTGGGATCGGTGGGCACCGAGCTCTGCTCTGCCCCGCCGCCCAGGTCCACACAGTCGGCGATCATGGACAGGGCTTCCCGAGGGTCCCCGTCCCGGATGGCCCTGGCACCGGCCCGGCGCAGCTGCCGCAGGGACGGCAGCGGTTCGGTCCAGCTTACCTCCATGGGATTGCCGTTGTTGAAGGCATCCCGCAGAGTGTACCAGGTCTCCCGGACCATCTCGGCGAACTCTTCAAACATTTCGCCTTCCTTTTTCAGCTCCTGGATGCGGTCAAAGCAGCCTTCGGCACACTTGCGGGCGATCTGGGCGCAGCGGGTATTGCCCGCCCGGTCACGCAGCTGGCCGTACTTGTATTTCAGCAGGTAGTTCTGCAGCTGCCGCACGTTGTCCTCCTCGGACAGTTCCTTCTTGGGTTTGAACCCCCGGACCGAATCCGGCGGCCGCTTGGCTTTTTCTTCCTGCTCTTCCGCCCAGGCCCGCAGATTGTCCGCCAGTTCCTCCAGGCGCACATCCACGTCCGACTGGTCCAGGGCCTGCTGCACCGCCTGGGGGATCTCCGCCGGCTGCACCGCATCCCGCCAGGACTGGAAGGCGTCGCTCAGCGCGGTGCCGAACACCCCTTCCTCCATGGTGTTCACGGGCATATCGGGGGTGATCCGCCCCACCCGTCCCCGCAGGAACAGGCAGCAGGTGTGCATGACCTGCCAGTCCGGCATGGTGTTGGGCATGGCTTTCTCGATGGCCTCATACAGGGGTTTGGCCGAGAGCTCGGTGTCTGCCTCGGTGCTGGAAAGTTCCTGCAGCACCCGGCCGCATACGGTGTCCGCCGCCTGGGCCAGCCAGTATTCCGGTCCGGCGGTGGCTTCCTGCACACCGGCGGTGATCACATACCCTTCGATGGACCAGTTGGTCTCGATCAGGTCGCACAGCAGCTGGAGCCGCTCCCCGTGCTGGTTGTACCGGCGGTATTTTTCGTCCACATCGTCCAGCAGGATCACCTTGCGGAAGATCCGCTCCGACCGCACGTCCGTCGGCTGCCCGTCCTGCTGTTCCAGCAGGACCGGCTGGGTATACAGGTTGCCGCCTTCTCCGTCCCGGACCTGGTCCAGTACCGCGCAGGCCTGTTCCTTCTCGGCAACTGTATTATACAGCTGCGGCAGCAGCAAATACAAGTAACAATCATTACTCGCGGCACCAAATGTGCTCATCCAGCCCTGGGCTACCGCCGCAATATCGGTCACAAATGCGCCCATGGGATCGCATACGGGCAGAATGATGTGGATCTCCGCCTTGCTCATGGAGATCATGGGCATCTTGCTGATGTGCTCCCCTGCGTCCCGGAGTACCCGGTTCACAGCCTGCAGGCTGCCGGTATCCCGGCAGAGCGCCCCGGCTCCGGCAGCTCCCTGCGGTGCCGCCACCTTTGCCTGCAGAATGGAGCAGCCGCCCTGATAGGGCTTGTCGGTATAAAAATAGCAGAATTGCAGCGCTCCCAGCTGGCTGCTCCACCGGCTGGTGAGCTGGGTATGGATCTGCTCCAGCTGATCCGCCAGGGAATCCCCCAGGAGCAGGACCAGGATGGGGTTGGGCACGCTCTGGTGCACACCGCTGCGCCGCCGCTTCATCTGGCTGCTGCGGGCAAAATCCACCAGATGCAGGGGATCGCCCTGAATCGTTTCTTCGTATGGCAAAAGTCAACACTCCTTCACAAGCTGCCGGAAAAGCATTTGCCGGGCCGTTTGCTCCCGGAGTCGGGAGGCCGATCCGGCCCGGCAACGCTTTCCTGATTTGGTTGGACAGCTTTCCCCGAGGTCTGGTGTTCGGGGGTTATGGCTTAGAATTCGTCAAAGCCGTCATCACCGCCGTCACCGAAGTCCTTCAGGGCATCTTCGGCATCCCGCATTTCGCGGCGCAGCCGGCCCAGGATCTTTTCATAGAAGGCGACGGTCTCATGGTCGATACCATCATCGGCCACATTGTCCATCACGTCTTCCCGCACGGCTTCATAGCGGCTCTGAATGCCCTTGTTCAGGGCTTTCAGCTTCCGGACCTTCTCTTCCAGGCTTTCCTTCTGGGCGTCCATCTTGCGGTAGGCCGCCTCCGCCTTCTGCAGCAGACGATCATGGAGGTTGCGCTTCATGGGCTCGCTGTCGGTGGCCAGGGCCTCAAAGGCTTCGCTGAGGATCACTTCACGGATTCCCATGCGGCGGTTGATCTTGACCAGCAGGCGTTCCCGCGGGTTGCCGTCCTCGTCGGTGCCGGCCACGTAGTTGTAAACCGGGGTGCCGTCTTCCAGACGAACCATCTTTACCATGCCGCTGATCAGCAGAACCACCACGCGGTTGGCCTTGCGGGCCACGCCCTCGGTCTGCTCCAGCAGTTTGGCCAGCGCCTCCCGTTTTTTGTCCAGTGCCTCGTACTTTGCCAGCTCTTCCCGGGCGCGGCGCAGGTTGTTGTACTCACCCAGCAGGCTCTCCTGGGCAATGGTTTCGGCGTCCTCCGTTTTGGCGGCCACGGTGGCAACCATGTAGCTTTCGGGATCGTCCGCCGCCGTGCTCACGTGCTTGGGCAGGCCCTGTTTCTTCCAGGTATCGAGCTGACGGATGGCCTCTTCCAGACGCGCCGCATCCAGACGGCCACGTTCGTCCTGCATCCGCTCCACCGCAAAGTCCTTGTCCAGGTTGGGCATATCCGCAAGGCGCAGCTTGAACAGGGTATGTACCGCCGAATCATCCCGCTGAAGGATGGGCAGGTCACGGCACTTCCGATACAGTTCCCGCTGTTCGTCCTCCACCCGCTTGATGGCATCCGGGTAAGCGCCGGCGCGCTTGGGGCGGCTGCGGAAAGGAATGGGGCTGGGCAGATCGCCCCAGTTTTCGGCATTCTTATTGTCGTTTTTGTTCATATACAGATGCAGACCAGCGTTGCCGTTGGGGCCCAGATAGATCTCTTCATACTGAGACAGAGGATCGTAGGCGGACAGAGGCACACAGCTGAGCAGGCTCTGGGCAAAGATGCGGCTGTTGATGCCGCTGGACTGGATGACCGTGCTGGTACCACCGTCCGGTTTGCCCGCGTAATACTCCTTGAAGGCGCTCTTGATGCCGCCGCAGGTATAGGGAACGCTGAGCATGGTGTAGGTGGCGCCCACATTGTTTTCGTCGGACAGAGCCATCAGAGGCACCGACATCTGAGCGATCTTGGGTGCCAGAATACCGGTGACGGAGCTCTGCAGATCGGCGCCCTGCAGCGCGTCCTTGACATAGGTTTCCAGGGAGCAGTTGGCGATGCTGCTCAGGTTATCATCCAGATACTTGCGGATAAAGGACTTGACATCCACACCGTTTTCCGACCACTGCTGGGCATTTTCCAACAGGGCCTTGCTGAACTTGGCGATGGTTTCCTGAGCCGTACCGGAGGCATCGAAGGCCTTCTTGATGGTGGGGCTCACATCCGGGATGCTCAGAGGCTGCCAGGTGAAGTTGTGTCCGCTGTCATCCAGCTTGGCGTTGGTCAGGATGTTGGCGTTATCCTTGCACACCTTCTTCAAAGCCATGAGGACTTCGGTGACCACATTGAACAGCTTGTTGTTCTGCTCGGTCATGACCTGGGCGCAGGTACCAAAAATGTTGGCGGTCTCCTTGGCGTTGCACAGTTCCTGGGTAGCCACCAGCTCGGCGCAGACATCGCCGTAGGCGTTCAGGGCGTCGATGTAGGCCTTGGTCTTGCCGTCCCGCTTGCCAAACAGGGCACCGGCATTGCGGGCGTCCCGTTCACAGGCCGCCACATACTCCTGGGCCGTTCCCATCTGCTTGCGCAGCTCCACCACACGGCCGCTGGCCGTCTGGGCATCCCGCCGCAGGCAGGCCAACAGACCGCGGCAGTTTTCCTTGTCGTTGACGATCAGATGGTTGACCCAGACAGGACCGAGGGTACCGTTGGTGAACCAGGCTTCGCAGTTCTGCTTGAACTTGGCCGGGAAGTCCCGCACAAAATCTTCGGCCTGCTGATGGATGTGCACGGTGGTATCGTTGATCCATCTCTGGCACTTGGCCTGGTAGTTGTACTTGGGGTTCTTGCCGAACAGGTCCTCCCACTTCAGGTCAACGCCGTTGGCCAGGTCGCATTTGTTGCCCACCAGCATGGGGATCAGGGCACCGGGGGTCAGGCCCAGAACTCTTCTGGCCTGGTCCACATCTTTCTGGGACGGCTCACAGCTGAACATGCTGTCCATCTTGTCGAACAGCAGGCTGGTCACATACAGCAGGATCTGGTCGATAGGCAGCTCATAATCGTAGGTACCCAGGGCCAGATAGATGTTGGAGCGCTCCGGGTACGGGCTGCTGAACTGAGCGGTAGCGGCGCCGATGTTGTCGTAGTGGCTCTTCATGGCAAATTCGGTGGCCACGCCCTCCTTCTTTTCCTGTGCCACAAAGGAGAGGATGCTCTGGGCCACCGCCTGCATGCAGTGACGATAGGGATCGCCCAGGATCAGGCCGCCCTTGCCCTTGCCGCTGACCAGGTGGATAAAGTCAAAGGGCGGTGTTTCCGTATCGATGATATAGGTCGGCGTATACCGCTGGGTAAACTTGCCGCCGTCCTTGGACATGTTCATCAGATAATCCAGTTCCTTCAGGGCGGCATAGCCGTTCTTCTGGATACAGGCCTGGTTTTCCTTGGGGATGGGACGGCTCAGGTTCACATCGGGCATGAACAGATAGCCGTAGCTCTTGGTCTTGCCAGTGCCCACCAGATGGCTGACCACATTCTGGGCGATGTACGCCAGATCCAGGAAGGTGCCGCTGCCCGTGCCGCCGCCGATGCCGGCCAGAAGGTAAATGTTCATGTGCGATACGTTCTGGTTGGCGATCATCTGCTGGACAGCTCCCTGGATGGCCTGGATGATTCTGTCCACGTTGTGGAACAAAAGCAGACGGCCGCACTGCCGGATGCCGCCGGCGCCGTCGGTGCCGTTATGGGCGCCGATGCTGAAATCCAGCCAGGAGCTGATATAGGAGGGTACCTGATGCCGGTAATCCGGGGACAGGAACCGGACCATGTCCGGGTTGGACAGCTGGATCAGTTCGCCTTTTTGGGTATCCAGCTTGGCGCCGCCGCTTCTCTGGGAAGAGTTCTTCTGCCTTGCCTCGTCATCCGTGTCGATGGCCAGATAAGCCACATGGTTGGTGGGTTTGTCTTTGTGGGTTTCATCCAGGCAGCAAGTCTTGTTGACCATGCCTTTGGCTTCCAGCAGGGCGTCCACGCCGGTACCGCCCGCACCGATGATCAGGCTGAAAACGCCTTCCTGCGCGGGGACCTTGCTGCTGTTGAGCTGCAGCGAGGTGTCCAGATGCGCATCAAATGCCGCAATTTCTCTTTTTGCTTTATCGCTAAGTGCCATTTTCGGATTCCTCCCTTTCGGAATATTTGGGTGTCCTTTTCTATCATCAACCGCCGGTTTGCGGTCGGTCCGCTTCGCCGTATACGGTCAATTTCGGTTTTTGTGTGGGGGCTTCATGCCCGGGCCAGCTGTTCCAGCTCCTGCCGCTTTTGGGCCAGGGCATGGTATTTTTCCAGTTCCCGTTCAGCCCGGCAGAGGTTGTCGTATTCACCCAGGAAGCATTCCTGGGCAACGGTTTCGGGATCAGCCTCGGTGGCGGCCACCGCGGCCACCCGGTAGATTTCGGGGTCATAGACTCCGGTGCTCTCATGGGCAGGCAGGCCCTCCCTCATCCAGTGGTCGATCTGGCAGATGGCTTTTTTCAGGCGGTCGCGCTGCCCCTGCAGCTGCTCTGCCGGGAACAGAGCGTCCAGGTCCGGCAGTTCCGCCAGGCGCAGACTGTACACGGTATGAGCGACGCTGTCTTCCCTGAGAAGGATGGGCAGTTTCCGGCATTCCCGGTACAGTTCCCGCCGCCGGTCCTCCACCTGTCTGATGGCATCCGGGTAAGCGCCGGTTCGAATGGGACGGCTGCGGGCGGGGATGGGACTGGGCAGATCCACCCAGTTTTTGTACAGGTGCAGGCCGGGGTCCATCCTCGGTTCCAGATAGGACTTTTCGTATGTGGCCAGCGGCGCATACGCAGACAGGGGCACGCAGGTGAGCAAGCTCCTGGCAAAGATCCCGCTGGTGTCAACACTGTACCGGATCTCCACCTCACGGTCCGGCATGTTCTGATAGTAGTTGTCGAGGGCCCGCTTGATGTTAGGACAGTTGTAAGGGACATTGATCACGGTGTACGTGGGGCCTACGTTGTTTTCATCGGACAGCGCCATCAGGGGCACCGCTATCCTGTCAATCTTGGGTGCCAGAATTTCGGTGACAGAGTGCTGCAGATCGGCGCCCTGCAGCGCGTCCTTGACATAGGTTTCCAGGGAGCAGTTGACGATGCTGCTCAGGTTGTCATCCAGATACTTGCAGATAAAGGACTTGACATGCACCCCATTGTCCGCCCACTGACGGGCATCTTCCAGCAGAGCCTTGCTGAACCTGGCAATGGTACTCTGGGACGTACCGGAGGCACCGAAGGCATTCTTGATGGTGGGGCTCACATCCGGGATGCTCAGAGGCTGCCAGGTGAAGTTGTGTCCGCTGTCATCCAGCCAGGCGTTGGTCAGGAGGTTGGCGTTATCCTTGCACACCTTCTTCAAGGCCATGAGGACTTCGGTGGCCACATTGAACAGCTTGTTGTTCTGCTCGGTCATGACCTGGGCGCAGGTGCCAAAAATATTGGCAGTCTCCTGGATGCTGCACAGTTCCTGGGTGGCCACCAGCTCGGCGCAGATATTGCAGTAGTTGCTCAGGGCGTCGATGTAGGCCTTGGTCTTGCCTTCCCGGTCGCCAAACAGGGCACCGGCATTGCGGGCGTCCCGTTCACAGGCCGCCACATACTCCTGGGCCGTTCCCATCTGCTTGCGCAGCTCCACCACACGGCCGCTGGCCGTCTGGGCATCCCGCCGCAGGCAGGCCAACAGACCGCGGCAGTTTTCCTTGTCGTTGACGATCAGATGGTTGACCCAGACAGGACCGAGGGTACCGTTGGTGAACCAGGCTTCGCAGTTCTGCTTGAACTTGGCCGGGAAGTCCCGCACAAAATCTTCGGCCTGCTGATGGATGTGCACGGTGGTATCGTTGATCCATCTCTGGCACTTGGCCTGGTAGTTGTACTTGGGGTTCTTGCCGAACAGGTCCTCCCACTTCAGGTCAACGCCGTTGGCCAGGTCGCATTTGTTGCCCACCAGCATGGGGATCAGGGCACCGGGGGTCAGGCCCAGAACTCTTCTGGCCTGGTCCACATCTTTCTGGGACGGCTCACAGCTGAACATGCTGTCCATCTTGTCGAACAGCAGGCTGGTCACATACAGCAGGATCTGGTCGATAGGCAGCTCATAATCGTAGGTACCCAGGGCCAGATAGATGTTGGAGCGTTCCGGATACAGGCTGATAAACGGGGCTTTCACCGGTTTGGCTGGATCAGGCATCTTTATGCCTGCCCCTCCGGACAAACCGGTATAGTCTTTCTCCACATCCAGGAGAATGCTCCTGGCCACCGCCTGCATGCAGTGACGATAGGAATCGCCCAGGATCAGGCCGTTCTTGTCCTTGCCGCTGACCAGGTGGACAAAGTCAAAGGGCGGTGTTTCCGTATCGATGATATAGGTCGGTGTATACCGCTGGGTAAACCTGCCGTCGTCCTTGGACATGGTCATCAGATAATCCAGTTCCTTCAGGGCGGCATAGCCGTTCTTCTGGATATAGGCCTGGTTTTCCTTGGGGATGGGACGGCTCAGGTTCAAATCGGGCATGAACAGATAGCCGTAGACCTCGGTCTTGCCATTGCCCACCAGATGGCTGACCACATTCCGGGCGATGTACGCCAGATCCAGGAAGGTACCGCTGCCCATACCGCCGCTGATACCGGCCAGAATATAAATATTCATGCGGGTTACCCGCCGGCCGGCAATCATCCGCTGGACCTTCTCCTGGATGGCCTGGATGATTCTGTCCACGTTGTGGAACAACAGCAAACGGCCGCACTGCCGGATACCGCTGGCACCTCTGGTGCCGTCACTGACGGCGACGCCGGAATCCAGCCAGGAGCTGATATAGGGCGGCACCAGATGCCCGAAAGGAGGTGCCAAAAACTTGACCTTGTCCGGATCGGACAAGATGACCAGTTCCCTCTCTGCATCCAGGCTGACGCGACCCGTGCGGTCCGTGGAGGTTTTCCCACGGACCCACTCGTCGGCGTCGATTCCCAGGTAGGCTACCTGGGCGGTGGGCTGGTCCCGGTGATTCTCATCCAGGCAGCATCTCCTGTTGAGCAGGCCCTTGGTTTCCAGCAATCCGTCGATGCCGGTACCGCCCGCACCGATGATCAGGCTGAATACGCCTTCCTGCGCGGGGACCTTGCTGCTGTTGAGCTGCAGCGAGGTGTCCAGTCTGGCATCAAATGCCGCAATTTCTCTTTTTGCCTTCTCGCTTAATGCCATGTTCGGGTCTCTCCTCTCTCTTGGGAATAATCCTGGGTATTTATGCTGCTCTCCCCCTGGCCGTGGAGCTTGGGGGACGGGTTGTTTATGCCTGGGCCAGTTGTTCCAGCTCCTGCCGCTTTTGAGCCAGGGCATGGTATTTTTCCAGTTCCCGTTCAGCCCGGCAGAGGTTGTCGTATTCACCCAGGAAGCATTCCTGGGCAACGGTTTCGGGATCAGCCTCGGTGGCGGCCATCACGGCCACTTGATACGTTTCGTGGCGCCACTCCAACGCAGACATCCCCTCCGTCATCCAGCGGTCGATCTGTTGGATGGCCTCTTCCAGGCGGTCGCTCTGTCCCTGCAGCTGCTCTGCCGGGAACCGGGCGTCCAGATCCGGCAGTTCCGCAATTTGCAGACTGTACACGATACGGGAGCCACTGTCCTCTCTGACAAGGATGGGCAGGTTGCGGCATTCCCGGTACAGTTCCCGCTGCCGGTCCTCCACCTGTTTGATGGCTTCGGGATAGCCTTCCGACTCACTCCGGCCACGGGCGGGGATGGGACTGGGCAGATTCACCCAGTCTTTGTACAGGTGCAGGCCGGCTTTGGAATTCGTCTGCAAGTAGGCCTGTTCGCACCATTCCAGAATGCCGTATTCGTACAGAGGCTTCCTGACAAGCAGTGTCTGTGCCAGGATAGCGTCCCCGGCGGGATTGATGTGGTCCTGTATCCAGGTGGTTCTGTCCGGCTGGAAGTTGACCCAATCGCTGATAGCTTTGCCCACGGAGCGGCAGAATTCAGGGACAAAGAGCAGTGTGAAGGACATGCCCGTGGAGCCGCCGAAGTTGGACACAGCCCCCTGCACCAGCCGGGGTGCCAGAGATTCTTCCACTTCCGCCCGGAGTTCCTCTGTATCCAGGATATTTTTCCCATAGCCTTCCAGCGAACGGTCCACCATATCTCCCAGGCAGTCGTTCAGGTAATGGGTCAGGAAACGCTTCCCATTCACATCCGGTCCATCCCACTGCCGGGATTCTTCCATCAAGGCACGGAGGAAGGTGTCCACCGCACCGGTGATCACACCCGGTTGTTCCATTGTCCGCCGGATCTCCGGGGCGAGGGCCTGCACGCTCAGCGGCTGCCAGGCAATCCCGTGGGCTTCCGTCTGCGGGGCAGGTTCCAGCAGATGGCGTTTGTTTTCCAGGCAGGTCTTGTGCATGACGTCCATGACATCGGCCGCCACCTCGAACCGGCTTTTGTCCTCCGCGGTCACCACACGGGTACAGACCCCCAAAAGGCCGGACGAACCCGTCTTGCCACACAGTTCCTGGAGGGCCGTCAGTTCCGCGCAGCAATTGGCCAGGGTATTCAGGGCCTGGATGTAGGCCAGGGTCCTGCCCTGCCGGTCGCCGAGCAGGGCGGGGGTGTTGCGGGCTGTTTCGGCACAGACACGCACCTGCTCCTGCGCCTGTGTCAGCTTCTGCTGCAGTTCCGCCATCCGGTCACAGGCCATCCGGGCATCCCGGCGCAGGCAGGCCAGAAGGCCGTGGCAGTCCGGGGTATCGCTGACGATCAGCCGATGGACCCAGACCGGGCCGCAGGCACTGTCGGTGAACCAGGCTTCACAGGTTTTCCGGAACCGCTCCGGGAAACTTTTTTCAAAGTCCCGGGCCCGCTGCCGGATCTTTACTGTGGCATCATTCATCCATTTATCACATTTTTTCTGGTAGTCGTACTTGGGGGTTCTGCCGAACAGCTCGTCCCAGTGCACCATGCCGAGCGCCATCAGATTGCAGGGCTTTCCCACCAGCATGGCGAACAGCGGCTCCAGCCCCAGCCCCAGGGCCTCCACGGCCCGGTCTGCTTCCTGCTGTCCGGGTTGACGGGTAAAGAGGTCCTCCATCTTGTCAAAGACCCGACCAAAGGCATCCAGCAGCAACAGATCCCGGGGCAGCTCACATCCGCAGCTTCCCAGAGCCAGGTACAGATCCTCCCGCTCGGGATAGCGGTTGGGCGTGCACTCCGCTACAGAATGGTAGTCCAACAGCACCCCTTCCGTGGCTTCCATTTTCATCAAGCCGTCCTGATTTTCCGCCACAGAAGCACAGAGATGCCGCGCTGCCGTTTCCAGTGCATGCGGCCGGGCCTGGAGGTCCACCCGCCCGTTCTTATCCAGGCCGCTGATCAGATAGACGTAATCGAAAGGCGCTTTCTGCGTATCGATCTCATAAGTATTGGTATATTTCTGGGTGAACCGGCCGCCGCTGCGGGGCAGGTTCATGAGATAATCCAGCTCTTTCAGGGCCGCATAGCCGTTTTGGCGGGCGACCCGTTGGTTGATTGCCGCCGCGGAATCAAACATGCACACATCCGGCATGAACAGATACCCATCGACCCGGACCGTTTCCGGCCCCACAATCTGCTTTGCCAGATCGCGGGCCATATAGGCCACATCCAGGAAGGTGCCGCTGCCTGTGCCGCCGCTCACACTGGTCAGGATATGGATATTCAGCCTATTCACCTTTTTGCTGGCGATCATATGCTCCATCGCCCATTTCAGACTCATCAGGACCTTGTCCGCACTGCTGAACAGCTGCAGGCGGCCGATCTGCCGCACGCCAGCAGCGCCGCTCTCTGCAGAAAATGGGGGAACCGCATCAAAATCCAGCCAGGAACTAATGTAGGAAGGCACCCGGTGCCGGAATTCCGGGGCGAAAATCTGCCTCATGTTGGGCTGGAGCAGCAGCAGAAATTCGTTCTTTGCCGGGTCCAGGCACTGCGAGCCGGTACGGGGGTCGGAAAGCATCTTGGATGTGCCCATATCCGTGTCGATTGCCAGATAGGCCACCTGATCGGTGGGCTGATCCCCCCCGCGCTGGCAGCAGGTCCGATTGATCAGCCCCTTGGCTTCCAGCAGGCCGCTGGTTCCCAGTCCACCCAGACCGATGACCAGATGGAAGACGCCTTCCTCTGCCGGGACCTTGTGGCGATTCTGCCAACACACCGGCTTATGCAGAATGTTAAAGTCGGAAACAGAGCGGGATGCTTTCTCGGTAAGCGGCATCATGTATCAATCCCTTCCTGGTGGAATGTTCCGACGTTCCGGGGCGGATTCAGCCTTCGGCGTCGTCCCCGCCTTCCGGTGCTGCGGCAGTGTCCCCCGCCGCGGCCTCGTCCTGGGCCAGGTCGATGTCCACTGTAGCGTTTTCACAGGATACGGTGTACTGGAAGGCGGCGCCCTCATTCTCCACCGTGCTTTCGGTCAGATAGGGAGTGCTGCCCACCCGGACCATGCCGTTGGTGCAGCTGACATTGTATCCATAGTCCTGGGGAACCGGCATGACCAGATGGGCCGCGCCCTTTTTCACGGTCAGGGAGACCCCTTCCTGGATCGAAGCGGCCTGGGCTTCCACCGTGATCTGGGAGACATCCAGGTTCAGCTGCCGGGCCGTGATCCCCGTCAGGGTCAGAGCGCCGGCTTCCCCTTTCAGGTCCAGCGTATCGGTCTGCAGTCCGTCCAGCGACACCTGGGCCCCGTTGAGGGTGAGGGTGACCCCATCCAGCCAGGAGGGCACGGTGATGGCGGCGCCGCCCTGTTCCAGAGAGAGCATCCAGGTTTCCCCGTCCACCAGATTCTGCACGACCTGCGGCTGGCCCTGCTGCGGTTCAATGGCGAAGGAATCCCCCGCGGTGACGGTATACACGCCCCGGGACAGCTCCAGCGTCATGCCGGTGGCGGTTTCGATCCCTTCCGGCAGAGTCAGGGCTCCTTCCTGGGGTTCCGAAGGGGTCTGTGCCTGGGCGGAATCGCTGGCCGGGGACGTGGCTTCTCCTTCCTCCGGCGCCGCAAAAAGAGGGCGCAGAACCATGACCATCCCCACGATCAGCAGCACCAGCACCACGACCGATGCGCCGATGACCGCCAGTTGTCTGGTAGAGAGGTTGCCCGGGGCCCCCTTTTGCCCGCCCCTGGCAGGCCGGGTATCCTCCGGCAGATCCTCCTCCGGGTCCTGTTCCGGCTGTGCCGCAAAGGCGTCCGCCGCCTGCGTATCCCAGCCGAATTCCCCTTCCAGACCCCGGCGGCGCAGAACCTCCCGCGCCTTTTCCCGGGCGTCCCGGGCCAGACGGACCGGGTCCTTCTCAGCGCCGGATTTTTCCAGCTCCTCCATGTACAGGGCAATCTCTTCCTCCCGGTCGCCTTCTTCCAGCGCACCGAGAAGGGATGCAAACACCTCGATGGGATTTTCCACCCCCGCCGCGCCCGGCGTCTGGGGGTTGCGGGAGATCTTTTTCTTCTTGGTCATAAGCCATCCGCCTCACTCTTGCCAAACTTTGCAGGTCCGGCCCCTCCTTTCGGATATTCGGGAGGGCACCGGGACCGGCCTGTTACTCGCCTGTGAAAAATAACCAAAACATTTTTTACATTTTTCGGCATCTGTGTTAAGTATAACAAATGGGATACCGATAATCAATTGCTAATTCTATAAATTTGCCTTATTGTTTAGCTGCCTGACCCGTCTTTTTTCACATTTTCTTCATTTTTTAGAAGGAACCCTTCTTGCTTGACGGGCCCAGGCATCTGGCCTATAATGAAAAAACAACGATACGGCATACCTTGCGGCGGATATACGGCGGCACGGCGCTTTTTTGGTGCCGGGGCTCCGGTCCGATGGTATCGCCATAAATCGGGAGGCATTCATGAAAAGTTGCACCAACTGCGGATGTGTGCTGGACAGCGACGATACCACGCTTTGTCCTGTCTGCGGCGCCCGCCTGGAGAAGGGACCTGACCGGACGCCGGTTTCTTCCGCCGACGGCACGGCCGGGGAGGCCCCGGACCCTGCGCTGGCCTTTTCCCCCTTTCACACCGGAACGCTACGTTCCGTTGTGCGGACCGCCGGGGTGCTGGTCCTGGCAGGCGGGGCGCTCCTGCTGCTGAACGCAGCCATCCGGAATCCCTATGGGGAGCCGCCCATTCCTGTGGTAGAGACGGATTTCACCGATCTTGACGGGCCGGAGCTGCCGGAGCTTCCGGAGCCGGTGTCGAAATTTCTGGACACCGCTGCGGATGACCTGCAGAATTCCCTGGGTATGACCGGGGAGGAAGAGCAGGCCGACACCACCGGGCCCCAGGTGGTGCTGCACGGTGCCCTGCCGGACGCGGTGATCACGGTGGACGGACAGCCGGTGGACTTCGCCTATGAGGGGGAGGACGCCCTGGTGCCCCAGGACCTGCTGACGGCGCCCTGTGCGGTGCGCATCGTGGCTCCTTCCGGGGATGGATGGCAGACGGCGGCGGTGTGGTACGACGGTTCCGCCACCGAGCTGACCCTGGGTGCCGAGGACGGATACGGCGCCTACACCTCCTGTGACGAGAGCGGCCTGGCGGCGCCATCGGTACAGTTTTTGGACGGGCTGACCCGGGCGTATTATCTGAGCTTTTTGCAGAGCATCAACGAGCAGGATTCTTCCCTGCTGCGCTTTACCACCGACGCCAACCGGCAGATGCAGGAGGATTCCATCTACGGCGAATCCAACGCCAAAAACCTGTATGATACCCAGAATTTCACCGCTGCATGCGAACCTTCCTCGGTGCTGTACAACGACGGCCAGGTGCTGTACAACGCCAGCTTTGTCTGCTACCCCACCAACCGCACCACCGGGGAGAGCAAGACCATCAGCAACCACCGCACCATCCGTCTGGTGTGGGACGGCGCTCAGTGGCTGGTGGACTTTTCCGCCTTTTTGTCCGAACCCGACTTTGCCGCCGGCAATTACCGCACCGGCTGAGTTTTCCGGTCCCTTTTTTCCGACCCCTGTAGAAACGATCCCCGATCCGGCATCTTCGGCCGGGCCGGGGATCGCTTTTTTTATCCTTCCGCCAGCAGACGCAGGGCCTTGTCGCAGGGGACCAGCTCATTGTGGGCCAGCAGGTTGCGCACGTCCCGGCACAGGGTGATCTGCTCGGTCTCCTGCCGGGTGAAGGCTGTATCCCCGCGGCGGGTCATGTAAAACAGATTGCCGAATTCCAGATCATAGGGGTCGTTTATCTGCGCCCCGTTCTCGGCGGGGGTGGGCAGCCAGGCCCGCAGCCGGTCCTCGTTGGCCCGGATGTAGCCCAGCCGTTTTTCCTCCACCAGGGCGAACAGGACCATGATCTGGGCCCGCCACACCCGCAGGTGCAGGATGTCCTGCCCCGGGGCGGTGCCGCTCTCCCCCAGGACCCGCCGGGCGGTGCCCACCGGGTCTTCCAGGAACGGGCGTCCCTCCCGGATGAGCCGGGCGGACAGCTCCGGGTCCCCTGCCCCCACACACTGGGCCAGGGTGGCCAGATAGTCGGTGGGCAGCCCCTCCTGCAGCGCGGCGGCCTCCAGGCAGAAAACCTGGCAGTCCCCCGCGGTGGGGGCATAGGCGATCTCCTCCCCGGCAGATTCCGGGTGGTCGGTGCGGTATTCCAGCACAAACAGGGCATGGGGGCTGTCCGGGGTGAGGCGGGCCGCCGCCTCCCGGTACCGGACGGCAAAATGCCGCCAGTGTTCCAGCTGCCCCGGGGTGGTGATCTGCCGCACCCACACATACATCTGGTTCAGGGTCAGGTCCGGCAGACCGGCTAGGTATTCCTCACAGCTCTGCCCGGGCCAGTACCCGGTGCGCACATCCTCCGAACACAGTTCCTCCAGGATCTGATCCCCGGGCCTGCGGCCGTTGCAGCTCAGGAAGCGCACCATGCGCTGGGCCTGCAGGGCCGACAGCCGGTCTTTCATATCATCGTAGAATTCTTCCTCCCAGGGCAGGCGTTTCGGCAGGCGAAGCACCAGGGAGGTTTCGGCATACAGGCGGTCCTCCACGGCCTGACACAGGCGCAGTGACCGGCCCACCTGCCGCCACCAGATACGGGAAAGGCTCATTGCTCCCCACCCCCGATCCGGGCCAGCTCGTTGAAGATCTCCACCTCATTGCCCAGCAGATCGTGGAAGTTCTTGCTGGCAAAGAGATAGGTATCCTTGCCGGTGCTGCGCAGGATGTTCAGGTCGTACAGTTCCTGCAGCAGGGTGTCCATCTGTTCCCGGTTCAGCCTGGTGAGGGTGCCCAGTCCCAGGTCCTTTGCCTGGCTGAGCAGTTCGTCGGCGGTGTAACCGGTGGTGCTGGGGGCTGCGGTGTACATCCAGCCGATGAGCAGGGCGATGGTGTAGTAATAGGAACCCTGGTCCTGGTCCAGGCGCAGGGTGATCTCGAACTTGTTGTGGATCTCGGCCAGGAAGTTGTTGTCGGCCAGCACCCGGCGGATGTGGTCCTCGGTGATGAGGTAGGGCGGGGTGGAAGCCTCGTTGTACCCGGCGTAGTTGCTCTGGCGCATGGATTCGATGAGCTTCTGGCAGTACATCTGGATCAGGCCGGGGAAGTAGTTGGTGGTAGCCAGGATCTGGGAGATCAGCACCCGGTCTTCCAGGGAGAAGCCCAGGTAGCTCAGGGGCTGCACCAGCAGCTCGTGGGCTTCCGGCGTCTCAAAGGGTTTGACGTTCAGGGAAGGCAGATGGGTGATGACCGCGTTGCGGCCCAGCGCCACCTCCCGGTTGAACCGGACGATGTCGTGCAGGCCGGCCAGCACGAACTTGAACCGCTCGGGCAGGGTCTGCTGCACATCCTTCAGTTCCGCCAGGGGCTGGTAGTTGCAGTTCTTGCAGTCGCCCACAAAGCTGTCCGCCTCATCCAGCATGACCAGCAGGTAGGTGATGGGGTCCTCGGTCTGGCGCAGGCGGGCCTTGATGCTGCCCGCCAGGGCGGACCAGTCCTCGGTCCGGCTGTCCGGGGGCAGAATGCCCAGGCCGATGAGCTCGGCGGAGAGTTTGGCGGCCGACCGGGCGCAGTCGCAGCCGGACAGGTCCACCAGCACCGCCCGGCGCCCCTGGGTGCCGTCAATGTCGATGCGGGCTTTTTTGAACAGGGCGGATTTGCCCAGCTGGCGGCCACCGTAGATCAGGTTGACGCCGTTGGGGCTTTCGATCTTGAACAGTTCGTCCTTGCGGCCGATGAACATTTCCGGCGGCATGGGGTTGGAGGATTCGGCCACATAGGGCTGGTAGTAGGCGAAGGGCATGCCCGCGGCCATGAGGATGCGGTTGACCGCCGTGTCGTTGTAATGCCGGGCCAGGTAGACCAGCAGCACCCGGTCCAGCACCAGGTAGGTGTTGGCCAGGCCGGTCTCCTTCTTTTTGATCTTGCGGGCCAGCTTGCGCCGCTCGGGGGCGGAGAGGGGGTAGTCCAGCAGAATCAGCTTGGCCCCCCGGATGCCGTCCAGCGCCCGGAAGCGGTAGAGCAGGCGGTCGCAGTCGTAGGTGCCGTACAGGCAGGCCACGCAGAAGCCGGTGGTGGCGATGCGGGAGCCGAAATCCGCAATGGGATGCAGGGGTGTGCGCACCCCGGCGGTGCTGTCCCGCTCGGTGACCCGGTACAGCTCGGTGTTGCCGGTGGACACCCGCACCGGCTTGACCTCGATGTTGGTCCAGCCCAGGCAGGTGAGCAGACGGTGGATGCGTTCGGGGGTGGCGCTGCTGCCGTTGGACAGCCAGTTCTCGATGAGGGCCTGGCCGCCCCGGCGGTCCTTGTGGGCACCGCTGCGCTGCAGGATGGCCCGCAAAGGCAGCCCCACCTCCTTCACCAGGCGGAAGTTGGCGTCGAATTCCTGCCAGAACTGCTGCAGGTAGCCGATGGCCTCGGTGGATTCAAACTTCACGTCGAAGTCGCCCCGGCGCACCCGGTTCATCCAGTCCTCCGCCACGGTGTAGTTCTGCTGTTCAATGAGGTTTTCGATCTCGGTCTCCACCTCGGGGGAAGCAGCAAAGAAGCTCTGGTTGTTGGCCACCAGCGCCTTGAGCTGGTCCTGCAGCTGGACCCCGTACTGGGCGGCCACCTGGTGGATCTGGTTGTAGCAGTGACCGATGAGGGTGAACCAGAAGCCGTAGTTGCCGTTTTCGCTGCAGGTCAGGTACCAGCGGCGGACGGTGTCCTCCATGGACATGAGGAAGGGATCGCTCTGGATGATCTGTCCCCGGCTGAGAGAGAGGATGTACTCCTCCCGGAAACGGCCCAGGTCCCGCCGGGCCCGGCGGGCGGTCTGTTCCATGTAGCGGGCGGGGTCCTCCGGCAGATTGCCCGGCAGGTCCTGCCCCACCGCGGTCAGATAGTTGCGGATCAGCTCGGCGGTGCCGTAGTTGTTGCAGGCGGGGTCGTTGGAATAGATCTGGGTCAGCCGCTGGGCCAGGGTGGGGTGTTCCTCCTCACAGTGGCGGCGGATGCGGGCCAGCACGTTGTAGTCCCGCAAAGCGCAGAAGGTGGCGCCGGTATCCGGCAGATAGGCGTTGTCCAGCAGCAGCCAGTCGCTGCGCAGGAAATCCGCAAAGAGGTACCGGCGGCAGGCAACGCTCCAGCTGCCGTCCAGCCGGGCCAGCAGATCCCGGGCGGTGGTGCCCAGCAGGAAAAGCCCGCTTTCCTGCTCCTGATCCGCGCCTTCCCGGCGGGTGTCACAGTCGGCGGCCAGGGACTGCAGCTGTTCCATCAGCTGGTTTCGGATGCGCTGGTATTCCGCCCGGGCGGGGCCTTCCTCCGGCTGAGCGGTGACCCCCTGGCTGTTCAGCTCATACCAGTCGCAGATGACCGACAGGATGTTCTGCAAACTGCTGCGCAGGTTGTTGCGCCGGTTGCCCTGCAGGCGGGCGGCCCGGTGGCGGATGTCCATGGCTTCCCCGGCCCGGTTCCAGCAGTCGTTGATGTAGGTGTCGATGCTTTCGGCGGAGATGGACACCGCCTCCAGGGGCTTGCCGGCGGTGAGCCAGCGGGCCCGGAAGGCGTCCCGGTCGGCGGCCAGGCCCTCGGTGTCGTTGTCAAGGATCCGCTTGAGGAGCACGGCGGGCATGGCGTCCCGGGCAAAGGCGATCTTTTTGGTTTCCACATTGCGGGCAAAGCTGGCGTCCTCCCGGGGCGGGGTGAGGATGAACTGCTGGTACAGGTCCCGGGCCCGCTGGACCGTCTGTTCCAGCTTCCGGCGCTGGGCCGACATATCCAGCTTGTGGTAGTCGGCCAGGCTGTCCACGGCGCAGTTGTTCCAGCGGTTGAAGTTGGACAGCAGCTTGTAGAGGTCCTCCAGGCTGGGGATCTCGTTGAATGCGTCGATGCTGTCGTGCAGGGAGCTGATGCTGTATCCGTTGACGTTGCCGTTGGAGAAAACCGCCCGCAGGCAGGCCGCGGCCATGCAGTAGTTGTTCAGCACCGGGTAGGCGGTGTCGCCCCCGGCCAGCAGTTCCAGCAGATGGCCCACGCTGTAATCACAGTCGAAGGCCGGGTTGTCCGCCGCCAGGCTGACCACCCGGTATACCGGGAGCAACCCATCGGGGTTGAGTTCGGCGCCGGCCTTCAGGTAGGCCAGCATCCGGGGCAGGCGTTCCGGCCCGGTGAGGGACAGGGCATAGTCGATGACCTGCTGCCGGGTCAGGTTCAGCTTGTCCCAGCCGTCGGTGTCCCGGTAGGGGGCGGGTTCCGGTTCCTGCTCCTCCTCTTCCTCGGCGGGGGATTCGGGCAGTTCCACCACCACTTCCTCCTCCGTGGGGGTATTGTCCTCCTCGGCGGGCAGGATCTCCTCCACCACCGGGATCTCCTCCCGGGCCGCGTGCTTGCCCTCCAGCGCCTTGATCTTTCCCTGGATGTCGGCCAGGATGTCCGTTCCCACGCAGTCTTCCCGCATCTGGGGCAGGATGGCGTGGACACTTTCCAGGTCATCGGTGGCGCAGGCATACCGCAGCAGGTTCACCACGCAGACCCCGTTGACAAAACGCTGCAGGTTCAGATTGCCCCGCAGTTCCCCGTGGTCCGCCACAAACTGCCGCATCTGGCGGCTCTTGTGGGCCAGGCGCTCCAGCCAGCTGAGTTCCCCGGTGGCGTCGTACTGCTTTTTCAGGATGCTGATCTCCCGCTGCAGCACCGAAGGAAAGCCCTTTACATCACCGCAGCGCCGCTCCGCTTCCTCGCTGGCGGCCAGGGCCTGCTCCGCATCGCCCAGATTCCGGTAGACCTGGGCCAGGGTGAAGTAGGTCTGCCAGGCTTCCGGCATCTGCTGTGCGTTTGTGCGGCAGAGTTCCACCGCCCGCTCCAGCGGCTCCACCCGGCCCTGGGCGTTGTACTGGGCCAGGGCCGCGTTGAGGCAGGCGTCCAGAGCGTCGGCAACGCCCCGGGTCCGGAGCGCCCGTTCCAGCCAGTACCAGGCCCGGTCAAACCGGCGGGGATCGTCGGGGTCGGCCTGGGCGGCCCGGGCAAACTCCAGGGCGCCGGGCTGCACCGCCACGGCCCGCTCCCCCCGCAGGCGGAAGCACACATCCATGGTCTTGCCGCCCAGGTCCCGGCTCTGCTCCCCCTGGATGCGGTCCTTGAGGGTCTTGTTGACCACATCTTCGTAGGAGAAGGTCACGGTGCCCTGTTCATATTCGATGGTCCCCCGCTCCCCCGCCCAGCTCAGCCGGACGATGCTGCCGCAGAGCAGGCTTTCCTGCTCCGGCGGGATGAGGGGTTCTTCCCGGGGGGATTCTGCCTCCGGTTCCCCGGTTTCCGGGGTCTGGGCAGGGCACAGTTCCCCCTGCAGTTCCAGGACCCGGTCCAGCACCTGCCGGCCGGGGTAGTGGGGCTGGATCAGATGCACCCCGTAGCTGACGGCGGTGCCCCGCTCCAGCGTGAGCCCGGCGGCAGACGCCAGATGAAGGAGCAGTTCCTCGACGTATTCCCGGGGCAGGTCGGGGGCCTGTTCGGTCAGCCAGAGCACCACCTGCAGGTCTCCGTCGGCCACGCAGGCTTCGTCCAGCAGGGTGAACATCTCACCCAGTTCCTCCCCCCCGGCCCCGGCCTGGATGTCCAGCGCCGCATAGGCCCCGGCTTCGGTGTAATGGTTGGCGATCTGGTTGTACAGGGCGGCTTCCCGGAAGGCGCCGCCCTCCGCCAGCACCCGGCTGGGGTCCCGGGAGGCGCGGCGCAGCAGTGCTCCGCAGAACAGCGCCGTCTGCCGGTCATGGGCGGCATCCGGGTTTTCCCGCAGCAATGTGGTGATGTTCAAGGCGGCCCGGTTGGCTTTGGCCGGGTCGTTGTTTCGCAGTCCGAACAACAGACTGTTGTACTGTCCGCCCAAAAGGGATTTATGGCTCTTTGGCAGCCGGTCAAAGGCCTGCTTGAGCTCATCGTCCCGCAGCTGTGCCCACATGGTTTCCGTCTGATAAAAAGGCCGGAACTCCGGTCTGTGCTCCACGGCTGGGATGGGGGCGGGGCGCACCTGCTGCGGGGCGGGCTGCGGTGCAGGCTGCGGGGCGGGCTGCGGCGCCGGACGGGGGCCCGGAGCCCCGGCATCCAGCCGTTTGAACAGCCGCACCTCCCCATAGGACAGGACCAGGACCTGCCCGTCGTCGCCGGTCAGTTCCAGGCTCTCCTCGTTGTCGGTGTCAGTCACCACCCCCTGCACGTTGCACTCGGCGGCACCGTCGCTGTATTTCAGTTCCACCCGGGCGCCGATCTCCAGGGCGGCCAACTTCTTTTCCATCAGTTTGGACATGGTGCTTCATCCTTTCCGTGTTGCTGTTTCCTGCGGGCACCGGGTCCCGCTCACTCCGCCAGCAGGCAGATCTCCGCGTCCGGCTCGGCGAACTCTTCCAGAGTCCCGTACAGCACCCCGTCCTCCTCCGTCAGGGGCAGGGGGATGCACCGGCCGTCCCGGGTATGCACTTCCGCCCGGGCGCGCAGGCCGGGGTGCTGGTCCAGGCTCAGCTGCACCGTCAGCACACGGCGGGCGGTATCGTAGGTGATCAGGTCCTCCTCGGTCTCGGTGCCGTCCACCCGCACCACCGTCCGGGGGCGGACGCCACCCCGGGCAGGGGCCAACGCCCCCTGGGGCACCACAAAGGTGATCTCGGCGGCGGCCTGCTCCACCCGGTGGAAGGCAGCGCACAGACGCTCGCCGGTCTGTTCCACCGTCAGGCGCACCGCCCCCAGCACCCGCCGGGATACCGGCTCCTCCTCCACCGTGCCCAGCCGGGCAAACAGCTGGGCCATCACCGCAAAGCGGCGGTAGCAGTCCCGGCACTGCCGGATGTGCGCAATCCGCTCCTTGTCCCGGGGGGCGGGGTCCGCCCCGCGCACCGCCTGTTGCGCCAGGCGGCTCAGGTCCTTGCTATCCAGATGTTCCATCATCGCTTGCTCCTCATTTGCCTTTATTCAGGAAAGCCTTGGCCGTATCGGGCAGGTTTTCCGTACAGAAATCAACCAGTTCTTCGTCCTGCAAAATCAGTTCACAGGCCCGGGGCATCAGTGAGTTGTGGATGGAATTGCACCATCCACGCACCTGTTTTACCGTGCACAGGGCATCGTAGGGAATGTCGGCCAGGGGCCGGCTGACCCCGTTGACCGTGCAGCAGCTTTCCAGCTGCCGGCAGAAGTCCCGGCCCCAGCGCAGAGGGAAGCCGAAAATCTGCGTCAGTTCGGCTTCACTCTCCTGCCGCAGCCGGGCCAGCGTCTTTCCGGTCATCTGCTTCATGGCCCACACGGGGGAGGTACTGCCCGCCGGTGCCTTGAAGACCGGCTCCTGCCCGGCACGGTCGTCGAACCGGGCAAATTCCGGATCAAGATACCCGGTCATCAGGTACAACACCCGGCCGTAACACAGTCCCAGGGCCTTTTCCGGCTGGCCGTCATACTCCAGCATAACCCGGGTATAGCAAAACAGGACGTCCCACAGCCATCGGTTTTCCAGCCGGTCCTCCAGGATCCGGGTCACGTTGGCCAGGTGGTCCGGGAGATCCACCTCGGTCCACCCCTCGCCGTCCTTGCCCGGACGGACGGGATCGACCAATATGGGCCGGCCGGAATCCTGGTCAGAGTCGGTTCCCGGGGCGTAGTCCCCGGCCCGGGGAAGCCGGATGGTGCCCTTCTGTTCCGGGTGTTTGGCCCGGAGATAGTCGATGCAGTGGTTGCGGCAGATCCGCTGGGCAAGCCCGGCAAAATTCACCACCGCTTCCCCCCGGCTGCGCCGTCGGCGCAGATCCTGCATCAATTTGGGGGAAACTGCGTCAAACAGGGCTCCCGCCTCATTGTCCAGGTCGTTGCGCCACAGCCCGGCCGCGGCCAGCACGCCGCGGATGGTGTTGCGGCAGCAGTATTGCCTGGTTGCTTTCAGCAGGTCGGCCAGAGCCTGTTGTTTTTGGGGGGTATTTTCCTCCTCCTCGGGGCCAATGGGCTGACCCTCGGGGAAAAGGCGGATGTATTCGCTGTACAGCCGCTGGAGTTCAGCGGCCGGGGTACCCGGTTCGGGGGATGTGGGCACCCGGTTTTTCTGCGGTTGGGAGTTTGGGACCTTTGCGCAGCCTTCGGGTTTCTGCGGGTCGGGTCGGGTCATTTCTTCTCTTACTTCCGCGGGCGGCTGCATCCTGTTCACAGCCTCGTCTGGTAATCGCTTCATGTAGGACACTCCTCATTTTCCAATCTGGTAAGCCTGTTTTGTTCCGCACGGCCTCCGCGTCCGGCTGCCTTTCCGGCTGCCTTGCTTTCTTAGACGAGGCCCCAACGGGATTTTGCAGTGGACAAAACCTTTTTTTCACAAAAAAAAGAGAAAAATTTGTCAGCGGCAGCGGTGGCAGACAAATCCGCCCCAGTAATGCTCGTCCGCAAAGGGACGGAAGCCCTCGGCCCGGCCCAGGCGCAGGTCCAGCACCTCCCGCATCTGCGGAGGGGTATCCGGGCTGCTGCGCACCGCCTCCCAGCCGGCCCGGCGCAGCTCTCCCACCGTCACCTGGGCCACAGACGCCTTGGCCAGGCGCAGGGCTTCGGGGACGTTTGTGCCCCGGCTCAGTTCCCGGTACAGGCAGCGCATGAGTTCGGCGGTGGCAAAATCGTCCGCCTCCCACAGGCTGGACACCACATACCGCACCCCCGCCGCCCCGAAGGCCGATACCATCCCGTGGATGCCGCCGGCCAGGTTGCCCTGCCCCATCCCGCTGAAACAGGCGGAAAGCACCGCCAGCCAGGTGTGATGCAGGTTCATGCGGCTGATCTCGTTGGCGGTGAGGATGCCGTTGCCGTAGGTCGGGTCGGTCCGGCTGGTGTCCAGGAAGGTCTGGGCCCCGGCCATGTAGATCCGGGCGCGGAAGAGGCCCGCGTCCTCCTGGTCGTCAAAGTCCCCGTGGGCGGCAATGTGCAGGATGCCGTACTGCCCGGCCTGCTGCTCCACCGCCTGCTTGGTGGCGCGGCTGCCCACCAGGCAGGTGCCGCCGGTGTACCGGGCCACCAGCTCCGCCTCGGTGCGGCTGAACGGCAGGGGGTACAATTCCCCGGTGCGGCCACGGTCGGTGCCCCGTTCCTCCTGTTCCTGCCGGGGTTCCCGGCTGCGGGCGCGATAGTCCGGGTCGCCCACCACGCAGGCCCCGCCCTGATCCCCGCCGGACTCTGCAAACAGAAGATCCCGGCTGCAGATCATCTGGATGACGGTGAAGCGGGATTCCAGGGTCCGGCTTTCCTCCGGGCCCAGCAGGCCGTAGGGGATATCCCGCAGCCATTCTTCCGGAGCCAGGTAGAGGGTGCGGACCCCTTCCAGCAGGTCCTCCACCGGCTGGATCAGGGTCTGGTACAACCGGCGGCGCAAATCGTTTTTCCGGGCCCGGGCGCTCCGGTCCCCGTAGGTATCCGCGTCCCGGCAGCACTGGCGGAACGCTTCGCACTGCTGCTGCAGGTCGGGGATGGCGGTCTTGCCCAGGGTCCGGCGTTTCAGGACCACCCGGCCCTCCCGACGGCGCAGCAGATACAGATCCAGTTCACAGGGCCGGTCATTGGCCCCGTAGTCCAGAAAATT
This sequence comes from uncultured Gemmiger sp., assembly GCA_944382785.1. Lineage (GTDB taxonomy): Bacteria > Bacillota > Clostridia > Oscillospirales > Ruminococcaceae > Gemmiger. The sequence goes on from CALWNO010000005.1 coordinate 43,037, forward strand.
CCTGCGGTCCAGATCCACGGCCCAGTAATACTCCACCACCGCACTGTCGGCGGGCAGTTTTTCCGCCAGGGCCTGCACCGACAAAGGGGTGAACCGTCCGCTGTCCGGCATGGCCTTTTCGATGCGGGCGGACAGGCGGGACAGCTCCCGCTCGATCCGGTCCATCTGCTCCCCGTCCGGTTCCGGCAGGGTGTACAGCACTGTCCGCCGGTTCTGCAGCCGGTGCAGTTCCTCCAGGTCCTGATTCACCTGGTCGTCCCGCATCTCCAGCAGGATGCGGTTGCGCTCCCGGGCCGCCAGGGAGGCCAGGGCCTTGAACTGCAGGATCAGGGAGAAGGATTCCTCGGTGCTCAGCTGCTCCCGCAGGATGCAGTAGGCGGTGCCGAACACCGTCCGGGCGTTGACCATGGAGAGGGCCAGAGAGCTGTCATCCAGGGTCCGGACGCTGTTTTTCCACTGGTTTTCCAGTTCCCGCAGCTGGTTGCGGGCGCTGGGCACGGCGGCCCCGGGGTCCCCGTAGCGATGCCGGACCAGGGTGATGAGCAACGCGCAGGAAGCCCGCATCCGGTACGACAGCGGGGTGCTGCCCATCTGCTGCTCACAGACATCGGCCAGGGAAAGGGCCTCCCGGTCGTCCTGCAGCCACAGAAGCATCATCAGCTGGTAGACCAGCACGGTGCGCAGCGCGGCGAACAGGGTGTTTTCTCCCATCCGCCGCAGCCCCGCCCGGATCATGCGGGTGTAGGCGGGGAAGTCCTCCGGGGGCAGATTGCCGGTGCTGTACATCAGTTCCAGGATGGCGCTGTAGGCCGCCAGTTCCAGCTTGTCCGCCTCCCGGTCAAGGGGGTCGTCCCCGGCACAGAGATCCTGCGCTCCCTCCTGCAGGATCGCCCGCAGATCCGTCATCTCTTCCATATCCAGGTCATCGGTGAGCAAGAGGCAGGAGCAGTAGGCTGCCAGGGTCCGCAGAAAGATCTCCTCATTGCTGTCCTCCGTCTCCATCAGACGGTCCAGCAGGGTCGCCAGCCGGGTCAGCCCCTCCGGGATGGCCCCCATCAGGCAGCACAGATACCCGGCATTGTATTCCAGGGTGTCGTCGTCCAGCAGCGGCTCGTCGGTGGGCAGGATTGGGGTCTCCAGAGCACGCAGGGTGTATTCCAGGGCCTGGTTGCCGTTGTTGCGGGTGGATTCCAGCACCCCGGACAGTCCCAGGGCGTACCGCTTGCGGAAGGTGGGCTGGGTGGGGTCCTGATCGTACCGTTCACAGGTACGGATATACCGCTCCATCAGCGGTTCCACCAGCTCCCCCTTGTCCAGGCGTGCCATCCGGCCCAGGGTTCCGAAGGTCAGCCCGCCCACCAGGCGGAGCAGCTGGTCATAGTTGACAACGTTGTCATAGGCGTGGCCCAGCGCCTTCTCCAGAAAGTCCACCAGGAAAGCGGCGCCCGCCTCGTCATAGTCCCGGCAGTGGACGATCAGACGCTCAAACCAATAAAAGGCCCGGGGCAGCAGGGTCAGCAGATGATCCGGGCCGAAGCTCTGCCGGCGCAGGGTGTAGCAGCGGTCAAAGGCCGCCATGGAATCCTCCGTCCGGGAGGTCTTGTACAAAGCAAAGCCGTAGCCCCAGAAAAAGTCTTCCTTGTTGGTCCGGTCCCAGTGTTCCGCCACCTCCGGGGCAAACACGTCCCCGTAGGCCGTCACCATCTCGCTGCCGCCCAGGTCCCCGCTTTCCAGCAGGAGCCGGACATAAAAGGAGGCGGCTTCTGTCTGCCCCAGGGCTTCGGCAAAGGCCGGGTCAAACAGGGCCAGGATCTGGGCGCCCTCCTGCTGCAGTCCCCATGCCACACAGCTGCGGATGAGGCGGGGAAAGAGAAACAGAAGTTTTTTCATGGCCTGCCGGTCCTTCGCCTCCTGTTCCCCGATCTGCTGCACGACCAGGCTGTATCCCATGGGCATACATCTCATGAGCAGCGCCTCCTGGGATTTCTCCATACAGCAGCCCAGCATGAGCCATCCCGCCACCGCGATGCAGCGGCGGTCCGGCCGGTAAAACAGGCCGGTGTTCGCCGTCAGGCCGACGATCTGCCGCATACAGGCCACGATGGGGCCCCAGGGCGCCTGGGGTTCCAGGGTGAGCAGGTCCAGCTCCGCCTGCAGGCACAGCAGCTGCAGCCCCAGCATGGCTCCCGACTCCGGGACATTCCCCGGAGGGGAGGCGGGGTTCTGCGGCCGGGGTTTGGGGCCGGGGTCTTCCGTTTTCGTTTCCTTTTCCTCTATGATCAGCCGGCACAGGTTGGAGATGGTCTGTTCCCGGACCTGCTCCTGCAGTTTGTCCATGGCCGCGGTCAGTTCCTCGATGCGTTCCCGGGGAGATTGGGTCCATTCCTCCATTGTACTTCCTCCATCGGCAGTCCATTCCGATATACGTTCTTGTCATCCATAATACTACAAAAAAGCACAGTACACAAGGAAAGCTTTCGTTCAATTTGACGAAGTTCTACCCGGCATGGCCGAAAATCAGCGGCGGTACTGCAAAAGAGCGGCGGGGCTCCGTCATACAAGAGCACAGAAGCAAAGGAGGGACTTTGTATGGAAAACTGGTTGCCCACGGATCTGTGGGAGAGCAGGGACGCGGTGTTCCTGGTGACCGGGATGGCGGAAAACGAACGTTTTGTGCGGGAGCTGGCCCGGGAACAGCAGACCCGGACCCCCGGATTCTTCAACGGACCCGATCCCCTGGTGTACAACCGGATGCCCTATGTGGCGCCCTACGAAAAGTTCGACTGTCTGCGCCGGCTGGCCTCCCAGATCCGGGATACCGCCGGACTGCGGGCGGAGTTCCGGGGTATTGTGGCCCTGGATCTGAGCGAATGGAAGGGCCATGAGGCGGAACTGTACCTGAAGGTGACCTTCAAATATCTTCACGATCACCGCCAATCCTGGAAGGTCCTGGTGACGGCGGGAGACACCTCGGCCCGGGAGCTGCAGCCGCTGGTGCAGACCGCCGCCCCCTATCTGCGGCCGGACCTGCGCCGGATCTACCTGTTCCGGTACCCCTCGCTGCTGCAGTCCTATCTGGACAGCCGTCTGGACATGGAGCCGGACGCCGCGGCCCTGCTGGCCCGGGTGTGCATCCAGACCCCGACCCTGCACAGCTGCGCTGTGACCGGCCAGATGCTGGACGAGCTGGGTGCCCGCAGCCCCCGCCGGGTGACGGTGGAGGCCCTGCACCGCTACCTGGAGGACGAAACCTGTCTGCCGGCCCTGCTGGGCGCACCGTCGCTCCGGCTGGACGCCCCGGCTCTGGAGGAAAAGGAGGTATGACCTGTGCAAAATTCATCCGCCTGTTATGATTATGAGGCCGACTGGCGGCCCTATGTATTTCCGGAACCCACCTCCCGGCTTTCTTCCCTGGAGGAGATCCGCCGGCTGTATCCCCCGGTGACCCTGACCCATCAGCCGCTGCAAAGCGGGGGGATGCCGGTGTGGAGCGACGGGAATACCGTCTGCCTGAACACCCGGGACGAGATGACCCTGGGCATCGGCTTTACCGGGGCGGGCAAGAGCCGCCGGGGGGTGGCCCCCACCATTGCCATGCTGGCCAAAGCCCGGGAGAACATTGTGGCCATCGACGTGAAGGGGGAGCTGACCACCGGGTCCCTGTCCCCCTATGTGCGGGGCGTGCTGGAAGAAAACGGCTACCAGACGGTCTTTTTTGACCTACGCGGCTTCCAGGGGGACGGGTTCAATCCCCTGCTGCTGCCCTACCGGCTGTACCGGGAGGGCAACGTGGGCGAAGCCATCCGCCTGCTGCACGAACAGTACACCAACCTTTCCCACGTGTACAACGGCACCACCGCCGACCCGTTCTGGACCCTGGAGGGGGTGCTGTGCCTGGTGGGGTTCACCTGCGGGCTGTTTGCCGCCGGGCTGGAGGAGGAACGCATCCACATGCTGTCCCTGGCCATGCTGCTCAACGATGACGGCTGCAGCGTCATGCAGACGGTGCGCAACTCCTGCAACCTGCCGGACATCGTGCGTTCCTCCCTCAATTCCATCCTGTCCATGCCCGAGCGCACCCGCATGTCGGTGGTGGCCACGGCGTACAGCATGCTGCAGCCCTTTGTGGTCAACGACCGGCTGATGCGCATGACCAGCTGCACCACCTTTGATTTTGAGGAGATGACCCGGCATCCCTGCGCCGTCTTTCTCATCGTGCCCGACGAGGTGGACAGCTACGATCCCTTTGTGGGCATCCTGCTGGACCAGCTTTCGGGCAGCCTGGTCCAGCAGGCCTACCGCTGCGGCGGCAGCCTGCCCATCCGCACCAACTTTGTGTGTGATGAGTTTGCCCAGTATTTTATACAGAACATGAGCCGCAACATCAGCGCCCACCGGTCCCGCAACATCCGGTGGTACATCTGGTGCCAGGGGCTGGAACAGCTGAAGACGGCCTACCCCAAGGATGCTCCGGTCATTCTGGAAAACTGCGCCAACCTCTATTTCATGAACAGCCCCGAGCTGGGCCTGCTGAAATACCTGTCCGAGCGGTCGGGGTCGCTCACCGGCTCCGACGGGCTGCCCCGTCCCCTGCTGCGGGTACAGGATCTGCAGACGCTGCAAAAGACCCGGTCCTATACCGAAACCTATTTCAGCGCGCCGGGGGTACAGTTCATCAGCCGGCTGCCGGATATCAGCCAGTATCCCTGCCTGCAGTTTGCCCCCAAGACCTACACCATCCCCTGCCATCTGCCCCACACCCGGGTGCTGAGCGTGACCCCCAAACAGATGCTGCGGGCCACCATGCCCAGCAACGACCGTTCCGCCAGAAAGGAGTTTCTTGCATGATCCAGATCACCTCCACCGACCGCCAGGGCGTCCATGTCACCGACCTGGCAAGCTACCTGGCCAACAGCCACCGCACCCTGCTGCTCTGCGGCGAGATCACCTCCGAGCTGGCAGACACCATTGTGATGGAGATGGAATATCTCTCCCTGGAAAGCCCCGACGATATCTTCCTGTACATCGACAGCCCCGGGGGCAGCGTGACCGCCGGGCTGGCCATCTACGACGCCATGCAGCGTTCCCGCTGCGACGTGGTCACCGTCTGTTTCGGCATGGCGGCCAGCATGGCCGCGGTCCTGCTGGCCGCCGGCACCCGGGGCAAGCGATACTGCGCCCCCCACGGGGAGCTGATGATCCACCAGGTGCTGGGGGGCATGCAGGGCCAGGCCAGCGACATCGAGATCGCCGCCGCCCACCTCCTCGACCGCAAGAACATGCTGAACCGCCTGCTGGCCGAAGCCTGCAACAAGCCGGTGGAGACCATCCGCCGGGACTGCGACCGGGACCATTACATCTCCGCCGCCGAGGCCATCCGCTACGGGCTGGTGGACCATCTGTACGAAAAATCCCTCCTGGGCTGAACCTCCCACAAAAAGGGGGCCGGCAGCGAACGCTGCCGGTCCCCTTTTTCCGGTTTGCTTTACGGGGTGGTGTCTCCCTCCTGCTGGGAAAGATCCTCCCCGATCAGAATCCCGTAGTAGGCCACCCGCGCCTGGGAATAGCTGCGGGCGTCCCGCTCACAGGCCTGGCTGTAGTAAGTATCGAAGTCCTCCTCCCCGTCGGTGTAGTTGCCGAATTCCTCGGTGTAGCGCTCCGCCGGCTGCAAAATCTGCAGGCCCCGGCTTTCCTCCGGCGCCGCCGCATACAGCTCGGTCAGCCGGTGCTGGTAGCCGTGGTAGGCTTCATGGCAGGTGGCCTCCACCAGGAACCCGGAGGAACGATGGAGCAGCTTGTCCACGCTGACCGTGATCTGGTGGGTGTCGTCCTGATAATAGGCGCACAGGCTGTCCTCCTCCACATCCTCGGCGGCCACGTTCAGCTCATGGGGCAGGCCCAGGCTGGCCTGCTCGATGTTGGCCACCGTCTGCAGCACGTCCAGCCGCTCCTGGGCGGTGAGGGTGTCCCAGGTTTCGGGGGTCAGCAGTTCCAGGGTGCGGAGCTCATCGTCGGACAGGGTATCCTCCGCCCTGTACTCGTTGGTGGCGGTGACCCGGGCGGTCAGCACCGTTCCCCGCAGCACCACGGCCAGCAGGAACATTCCCTGCAGGGCAGCCAGCCCCATGGCCATGGTACGGAACACCGCCGTCAACGACTGGTCGCGCCGGAACTGCTGCACCCGGCGCACCCGGGCCGGACTGCCCCGCCGGATGGGCTGGCTCTGGATGAGCACCACATACAGCAGGGCCAGCACCGCCGTGACCGCCAGCACCCCCTGGACCAGCACCGGACGCAGGGGCATGTAGGCCAGGATGGTGTACACGCCGAAGGCGATGGCCTGGGTGGCCAGAATGTCCCGGATGCGGCGCCGGGACTCCCACTGACAGCAGATGCCCCAGCCACTGCAGGCCACCACCAGCCCCCACAGGATGAACCGGGATTCGGCCAGGGTCCGGCCGTCCAGGCTGCGGAACAGCAGCATCCGGTACCAGATCATCCAGACCACGATGCTCAGTCCGTATTCCACCAAAAAGCAGCCGTCGGTGGTTTCGTCGTAGTCGTACATGAACTTCCTCCTTCTTTCCGCCGCGGAAGGGCAGACAGGTTTCTTCTCCCGCTGAAAAAGACGAAATGTTGCGGGGATTTTGTACCGGTTCCGGCGTTCGGGGGGCAAATCACAGGGATTTTCCGCCGGGTCGGGCCCTTTTCCCGGCGACGTGCCGTCATTGTGTATGAAAACAGGCAATCAGGTTTGGATACAGTGCCGAAGTTGCCGGCCCTGCCTTGACATTCCTGCCGGGGTCTGGTATACTCCGAGCAATTCAACGAGCTGAATCGCTGAAGCAAACCGTTGACGCAGAGAAGTACGCAGGGAACCGTTTTCCCAAGAGAGCCGCGGGTGGTGGGATCGCGGTGTGAACGGCCCGGCCGAATGGACTGCCGAGGGCGGGCCGAACGGAGTTTCCCAGTAGGACCCGACGGATTTCCACCGTTACAGGGAACGGTGTGTGTTGGCACATCGAAAGAGCGGGCGGGATTTTCCCGTCAATTTGGGTGGCACCGCAGAAGCACAAAAGGCTTTTGTCCCAAAGGGTATTTTTTACACATGCCCTGTGGGACAAGGGCCTTTTCCTTTTCCCGCCGGGCCCACGGAAAGGAGGCCCATCATGGCCGCAGAGAAAATCCCTTACAAGATCTACCTGTCCGAAGAAGAAATGCCCCGCACCTGGTACAACGTCCGGGCGGACATGAAAAACAAGCCGGCCCCCCTGCTGAACCCGGCCACCGGGCAGCCTATGGGGTACGAGGATCTGCGCCCGGTATTCTGCGACGAACTCATCCGCCAGGAACTGGACAACGACACCCGGGAAATTCCCATTCCGGATGAAATCCGCGATTTCTACAAAATGTATAGGCCCTCGCCCCTGGTGCGGGCCTACTGCCTGGAGAAAAAGCTGGGCACCCCCGCCAAGATCTACTACAAGTTCGAGGGCAACAACACCTCCGGCAGCCACAAGCTGAACAGCGCCATCGCCCAGGCCTACTACGCCAAGAAGCAGGGTCTGAAAGGGGTCACCACCGAGACCGGCGCCGGCCAGTGGGGCACCGCCCTGTCCATGGCCTGTGCCTATCTGGGCCTGGACTGCCAGGTGTATATGGTCAAGTGCTCCTATGAACAGAAACCCTTCCGCCGGGAGGTCATGCGGGTGTACGGGGCCTCGGTGACCCCTTCCCCCTCCAACACCACTGAGGTGGGCCGCCGCATTCTGGCCGAGCACCCGGGCACCACCGGTTCCCTGGGCTGCGCCATCAGTGAGGCGGTGGAGAAAGCCACCACCACCCCCGGGTATCGGTATGTGCTGGGCAGCGTGCTCAACCAGGTGCTGCTCCACCAGAGCGTCATCGGCCTGGAATCCAAGGCCGCCCTGGACAAATATGGGGTGGTGCCGGACATTATCATCGGCTGTGCCGGGGGCGGCAGCAACCTGGGCGGGCTGATCTCCCCCTTCATGGGCCAGAAGCTCCGGGGGGAGCAGGACTACCGCTTCATCGCGGTGGAACCGGCCTCCTGCCCCAGCTTCACCCGGGGGAAATTCGCCTACGATTTCTGCGACACCGGCATGGTCTGCCCTCTGGCCAAGATGTACACCCTGGGCAGCAACTTCATCCCTTCGGCCAACCACGCGGGCGGGCTGCGGTACCACGGCATGAGCTCGGTGCTGTCCCAGCTGTACCACGACGGGCTGATGGAAGCGGTGGCCGTGGAGCAGACCAGGGTCTTTGAGGCGGCGGAGGAGTTTGCCCGGGTGGAGGGCATCCTGCCCGCCCCCGAAAGCAGCCACGCCATCCGGGTGGCCATAGACGAGGCCCTGCGCTGCAAGGAGACCGGGGAGGAAAAGACCATCCTCTTCGGCCTGACCGGCACCGGCTACTTCGACATGGTGGCCTATGAGAAGTTCCACGACGGCCTGATGACCGACACCATTCCCACTGACGCCGAGCTGGAAGCCAGCTTTGCCCGTCTGCCCCGGGTTCCCGGGCAGGACTGAGGGTCCTTTTCCGTCGCCTGTTCTTTCCCTTCCTATTTAATAGAGAGCGATCCGCCCCGGCGTCCCCAGGATGCCGGGGCGGAATCTTTTGCAGGGATCGGAATCCAGCGGGGTCACGCCAGGGTGAAGGTCACCGGGCCGGGCGCCGGTACCTCCAGGGTGAGGACCCACAGACCGGGGCGGCGCTGCACCGCCCGGGCGCCGGGCAGGGAGCAGGTCAGCCTCTTTTCTCCGGGCTGCAGGGTCACCAGCAGGGCAGCGGGGCCCGGACGGGTGCAGTCCAGCCGGGCGGTGAGGGAGGTGTGGTCCCGGTCCCAGCGGGCCTCGGCCACAAAGGTGTCGAAGCCGGGGGTCAGGGTGCCGGGAACGCAGCAGGAGGCATACCACTGGATCACCGGGGCGGACAGGCCGCCGAACTGGTGCCAGCCCGCCCCCCGGCCGCTCTCCACCATGAAATGCTCGAAGCAGTGGTAGGAGCGGGCACATTCGGTCTGCCACAGCTCCAGGGCGGTGTGGGCGATGCGCAGGGCAAAGTCCGGGTCCCCGGCGTCCAGGGCGGCCTTGAAGAAGATCCACTGGTAGGGCATCCACACCGACCCGTTCCAATATCCGTCCGTCCGGGCATAGGGAGCGGCCCGGTCCACGGCGGTCAGGCCGCAGTCCGTCCACAGGTGGCGGGGACTTCTGACCTTGTCCCACAGTCGGCGGGCCCGGTCCGGCGGACAGGCCGAGGCAAAGAGGGGCGCCGCCCCGTCCAGGCCCATATCCAGATTGACCCCCGCTTCATCCCGGAGGAAGCCTTCCGGTTCTCCCTTTTCATTGTGGAGGACGTAGCTGTAATACCCCGCCTCCTCGTCCCAGGCCACCGTGTTCAGGCAGCGGGCCAGGCGTTGGGCGTCGGCTTCATACCGGACAGCCTCCTCCTCCCGGCCCAGGACCCCGGCCGCATAGGCCAGAATCCGGGCATACCGGGCAGCGTGGGCGGTGGTGATCACCGGGGTGCAGCGCCGCTGCAGCCCCCGCAGGGCGATCTCCTTCTGGGCGGGATAGTCGTCCCACCCGCCGGAATTGTAGAAGTAATCCCAGGGCCGCAGCAGGCCGCTGGCCATATTGCCGGTGGTGGAGCCCCCGGCCTGCCCGGAGAAATAGGCATAGGCATGGCACATCTCGGGATACAGGGCCAGGGCGTCCTGCCGGGATTCGGGGCGGTTGAGCAGCTCCGCAAAGAGGAAGAACTGGGTGGGCAGCAGAGAACCGTGGTGGATGAAGGCGGCCTCCTCATCCCCGGGGGTGGTCAGGTAGGCCCGCAGGCAGTCCAGCCCCCGCCGGACCGACAGCGCCGCCAGTCCCATCCCGATAAAACCGGAATCCCAGGTGTACAGGCTGTCCCACCAGCGGCCGGGGGTATTGTGGCGGATGTACTGCCGCCGGGTGTAGACGGGATAGACCACGTTGGTGCACAGCACCCCCTGCATGAGCTGCTGGCCCAGGGCAAAGGCCCGACCGTGGGGCAGCGGTTCGGCGGGGGCCATGGCGGCCAGGCCCTGCTCCCACCGGGCCTGACGGGCAGCGGGGTCCCCCAGCAGGGCGCGGCAGCTCCCGGCGGCCCCCGCCGGGTCCGCCCCCCAGGCAGCAGCGCCCCAGAGCACCCGGGTCTGGCCGGGAGCCAGGGGGATGGGGCGGAGGAACACATCGGTGAAGTGCCCTTTCCGGTTGCCCACCAGCAGATCATGGACATGGTCCTGGGCGGTGTCCCGCAGGAACACATCCAGCTCATCGTTTTCGATCTGGCGCACCTGGGCATTTTCGTAGTCCCAGCCCAGGGCATAGGCCCCGGCCAGATGAGGATACCGCAAGGTCAGCAGGGATTCGGTGCCCCGGCGCCCCAGCAGCGGGCGGAAGCCCTCCTCCCGGGTGGTCAGTTCCACCTCGCCGGCCTGGTCGGCCTCACACAGGACCAGGCAGTCCAGCTGGGGATGGCCCACCCCGTGGCCGGTGAGAACCAGATCCAGGTCCCCCGCCGGCAGGGCCACCCCCAGATCCAGCCGTGCCACCCGGGGGTCCCGGCAGGGCGGCAGGGTCAGTACGTCCCCGGTGGACAGGCTGAAGGCGGCGTCCTCCGTCCCTTCGTTGCGGTAGCGCACCAGCAGGCAGGGGTTGCGCAGGGGCCGGGACAGGGCAAAGCGGCAGCACATCCGGTCCCCCATCCCCGCAGGAAGGGGACGGCCGAAGTGGTCCCGGGACAGGGCCCCGCCGAATCCCCAGCCCACACCGTATCCCTGCAGGAAACCGGGCACCGCCTGCTCCGCCCGGCGCAGCCCGTCCCAGCCCAGGCCGTCGGCGGGGCGGGGCACCCGGAACCGCAGCCACCGGTAGTCGTTGGCCATGACCAGCACGGCGCTTTCGGGCAGGCGGATGCGGGGCCCGGGCATGGTCCACTTCTGCCCCGAGGGGGTGGGATCGTGGGCGCTGGCTGCATAGTGCAGCACCAGGTCCTGGGGGTCCGGGGAGGCGTTGTGCAGCTCCGCCCGGATCAGGCAGCCCTGCTCCCCCGCCGTCAGGAAGGAGATGTCCGCGTAGACCCGGTCCTTCCATTCCAGCTCATAGCGCAGGGTATAGCAGGACAGGTCCGGGGCCGCCTGCCACACATGCCAGGGGCCTTCAAACCGCACGTTGGGCACCTCCACCCGGCGGCGGAACAGCCCCGGAAACACCGCCAGATCAAACCGGGTGCCGTCATGGACGGCGGGCAGGTGGCTCACCCCCGCATACTGTTTGGTATAGGGTCCCCAATCGGGCAGGTGCAGGTCATGGGATTCAAATGTCATGGCGGATTCCCCCTACTGGTATTTGCTCCCATTATACCACGGCTGTACAGGGGGTGTGTTCCGGCAAACTGCCCAAGGGCCGGCCGTTTTTTTATGCCATCTGCGCATAGCGCCGCCGGGGGTTTTCAGGTATGATAAAGAAAAGTGTTGGAGAGACAAGAGAGCAGCACGCCCCCGCCAGGGACCGTGCCGCTCTTTTTTTGTCCCCGAAAACGCCCTTTCAGGAACGGAGGACCGAGATGAACCGGATGGCAAAGCGCGCCGCTGCGGCGCTGGGAATCCTTGTGGGGCTGGCATTGCTGGCCCTGTTGGGGTATGTGGGATATCTGCAGGGGCAGTACTACCGCATCCCGGACAACACCGTCCTGGAAGTAGCCCGGCCCCAAACCGAGATGCTGACCACCGGCGCCTCCTATACCGCCGTGAGCTGCAACCTGGGGTTCGGCGCGTACGGGCCGGACTATTCCTTTTTCATGGACACGGGAGAGATGACCGACGGCACCCCCACCCGGGGTATCCACGGCCGGGCCGAAAGCCGGGAGGCGGTGCTCGCCAACACCAACGCCGCGCTGGAAACCCTGACCGCCCTGGACCCCGACCTGCTGTTGCTGCAGGAGGTGGATGAGAACGCTTTCCGCAGCTTCCGGGTGAACCAGCGGCAGATGACGGCGGAGGCCTTCCCCGACCACAGCCATACCTGGGGGGAGAACTTCCACAGCGCCTTTCTGTTCTATCCCTTCACCGACCCCCACGGGGATACCAAAGCCGGGCTGCAGACCCTGTCCCGCTTCCGGGTGGACCGGGCGGTGCGGCGCAGCTATCCCGTGGACGAGAGCTTTTTTGTGAAATTCACCGACCTGGACCGCTGCTTCACCTTCTCGTATCTGCCGGTGGAAGGGACCCACCGCCAGCTGGTGGTGGTGCACAGCCATATGTCCGCCTACGACGTGGGCGGCACCGTGCGGGCCCGGCAGCTGGAACTGCTGCGCCAGGTGCTGAGCGAGGAGTACCGGAAAGGCAACTACGTCATTGTGGGGGGCGACTTCAACCACGCCCTTTACGGCACCGCCCATGCCTTTGCAAGCCAGCAGACCTTCCCCGCCTGGGTGCAGACCCTGGACGACACCGACCTGCCCGAACACTTCCGCTTTGTGCAGGCGGACAACGGCTTCACCGTGCCCACCTGCCGGGGCGCGGACATCCCCTACACCCCGGGGGTGAACTATACCACCGTGGTGGACGGGTTCCTGGTATCCGACAATGTGGAGGCCAGCGCCGAAAACATCGACAGCCAGTTTGCCTTCAGCGACCACAACCCGGTGCAGCTGACCTTTTCCCTGGCGGCCTGAACGCCGGGGGAGGGTTGCCGCTCCCCGTTCCCGCTTTCTTCTTTCTTCCTCAAAAATACGCCCGCCCGGACAGCAGCCGGGCGGGCGTATTTTGGTTGTGGGGGTGGGATGTCCCGTTGTATCAGACCGGGAATCCGGTGGGCCGCAGGATGGTGCACCCGGCGGGGTCAACCCCGGGGCAGACCCAGCTTTCCCCGGGATGCAGGGTGGGAATGGCTACGGTCCGGTCCCCCGCCCGCAGCACATACCCCCGCAGGGTGTAGCAGGGGAGGGTGTCGCGGCAGACCAGCCGCACCCCCCGGGGGTCCGGGCAGACCTGCAGGGGGGAGCATTCCGCCCGCACCGCTTCATAGGAGGGCTTGGGGTTGCCCGACCAGTCGGTGGAGCCGTGGACCCGGCGGCGCAGCCGCCCCGCCCCGTCCTCCCCCATCTGGGTGCGGTAATCGTTGAGGCAGAAGTAGATGGTGCCCGCCACCTGGGGCATGGTGCGGTACCGGGCCATCTTTTCCCGGAAAATGGCCGCCCGGCGTTCATCACCCCCGGAAAAGGCCGGTTCACACAGACCGAACTCGGCGGGGAGCAGGGCGCGGTCCGGGTTAGCCGCCAGGACGCGGGCCCATTCCGCCGCTTCGTCCCGTTCCCCGTGCCAGGTGCCCATGTAGTCGTTGATCATGAGCAGGTCCCCGCACCGCACCCCGTCCCGGGCGGGGTCATCATAGATGGTGTTGGTGACATAGTTCACCAGGCGGTGGGGGTCCAGGGCCCGGGTCTCGGCCACCGCCGCCCGGATATAGCGGATGGTCTCCTCCGCCTGGGCGTCCAGCTCATTGCCCACCCCCCAGGCGATCAGGCAGGGATGGTTGCCGTGTTCCCGGACCATCTCCCGGATCTGGGCGGAAAAGGCCGCCTGCTGGGCGGGCCCCGCCACCGCCGGGTCCTTGCCCCAGAAGGGCACCTCCTCCTGCACCAGGATGCCGTGGCGGTCGCACCAGTCGTACACCCGGTCATCCTGCTGCCAGTGGAAGCGGGTAAGCACACAGTTGGATTTTTTGAGCAGGGTGAGCATCTTTTCCAGCTGCGGCAGGGGTTCGGCCATGCCGAAGGCGGGGTCGGACCCGGGCATCCATTCGGTGCCGCACAGGCGCACCTGCTCCCCGTTGAGGTACCAGGCGCTGCCCTCCACCCGCAGTTCCCGGAATCCGAACACGGTGGCGGTGCCGTCCAGGCAGACTCCCTCCCGGTACAGTTCCAGGGTGAGGGTGTAAAGATGCGGGGCGTCAAAATGCCAGTACCGCACCCCCTGCCAGGTCCGCCGGGGCAGGGTGAAGCTGCCCGCCGTGCAGGGCAGCTCTCCCTGGTCCACCAGGGCTCCGGGTTCTTCCGGGGTGCCGGCACTGACCCGCCACACCAGGGTCAGACCCGGCACGGGGGCGCCGTCAATGCGCCCCGCCGCCGAAAAGGTCCCGGCCCCCTCGGTGGCGCCCTGTTCCGGGTCTGCCAGCACCGGGGCGGCGCTGACCCGGCAGAAATCCAGGCAGTGGCTGCCAGTGCTCCACAAAGACACCGTGCGGATCAGCCCGCCGTCGTTGGGCCAGTCGAAGCTGCGGTTGCAGGGCAGCCCCTGGGCCGAGAAGGCGTTGTCCACCGTCACTTCCAGCCGGTTTTCCCCCTCCTCCTTCCAGAAGGGGGTGAGCTCTGCCGTGAAAGGGGTGTAGCCGGAACCCTGGTGCCGGGCCACCATATGCCCGTTGAGCCGGATCTCGCCGCTGCGGTTGACGGCGCCGAACCGCACGAACCGCCGCTGTCCCGGGCAGGGGGGCAGGGTGCAGCGGTACCGGGCCACACCGTACAGTTCCTCGGTACCGGGTTCTATGTTCCAAGTGTGGGGCAGGGTGACCGTACGGGCGCCGGACCAGTCGGGACCCGGACCCGGGCAGAACTGCCACTGAGACAGGGATTGCAGAATGCGCATGGGGATGTCCTCCTTACCGAAATATCTGCGGGGCTTTTTCCCCAGTATAGCCCCGGAGGAGGCCCGGAGCCATGGGCCAGGTTGCGGGGGATGGACAAAATTCCAATTTTCAGTCCGGTTGGTCCCTGGGGTCGGGGGCATAGGCAGGCTTTGCGGCCCGGTAAGCGGTGGGGGAGGTCCCCTCCGCCTTTTTGAACGCCCGGGAAAAATAATACGGGTCTGTATAGCCCAGCTGCCGGGCGATCTCCCCCACCGGCAGGTCGGTCTGCCGCAGCAGTTTGGCGGCTTCGGTCATCTTCAGCCGGGTGAAAAACTGCAGGGGCGGGCGGTGGGCGTACCGCCGGAACAGATCGTTGAGCCCGCTTTTGGACATGCCCAGTTCCCGGCACAGCCGGTCCAGGGTCAGAGGTTCTTCCAGATGGGCGTACATCCAGCGCACCGCCCGGGTCAGGGGGGCGCTGCCGGCGTCGGGGCGGCGGTACAGCCCGGTGAGGATGAGGCCCAGCACCTGGGACATGCAGAGGAAGTTTTCCAGGGAGTAGTCCCCTTCCAGAGACTCAAAGAGCAGATCGAACCAGTCGTGCATCCGCCCGGCCACCCGGGGCGAGGGGGTGAGCACCCGGCAGCTCTGCAGGGGATAATAGACGGTGTCGGTACCCTTGAAATGCACCCACCACAGGGTCCAGGGGTCAGCGGGGTGGGCGGCGTATTCGTGGGGTTTGCCCCGGGGAATGCAGAAAGCCGTGCCCGGGGTGAGCTGCCAGGTCCGGCCGCTCACCCGGACCGTGCCCCGGCCCGCCGCGCAGTACAGCAGTATGTATTCCTCAATCCCTTCCCTGCGGGTGCGCGTGTGGTTTTTTGCCCGGGGAAAACAGCCCACATCGGTCAGGTAGAGCCGCGCCACCAGCGGGTGGGCGGCGTATTCCTCCAGCGCCTCGGTGGGCAGCACGAACATCCGTGCCCCCCGGAAGGCGGGTCTGTTTGCCATATTTTCCATACCTGTATCCTACCATATCCGGGGGCATCCGTCCACGCGGGTCCGGCCCCGGATCCGCCTGCGCCTTGTATCTTTCCCCTTTTTCCGATATAATAGGAACCAAATTTCATTGTCGGGAGGAGGTGGAAGCCATGTATCCCCTGCTGATGGAGGGTGTCCAGGTGGGCACTTTTGAGGACGAGGAGACCGGAGAGACGGGCTATTTTGCGGAAAACGCCGACGGGGAATCCTTTGAACTGGGGGAGGACGTCTACCGTCTTTTGATGCTGGCCGACGGCCGCCACGACTTTTACGCCCAGGGCCTTCCGGCGGAGGATACCGCCGACATCCTCCGCCAGCTGAAGGAATGCCGTCTGGTCTTTACCCGCCGTCTGCGCCTGGGGTTTCCCTTCGGGCGGCTGGTGCTCTGGCTGGTGGGGGACCGTGCCGCCCGCCTGCGGCGCCCCTGCATCCTCCTCAACCGGCTGCTGCCTTACGCCTGCCTGCTGCTCTGCCTGGCCGGGGCGTTCTGTCTGCGAACCGCCTTCAACCCGGATTTTCTCAAAATCCCCCTGCTCCTTACCCTGCTGCTGGTGGTGGGGTCCCTGTTCCTGCATGAGATGGGGCATTTCTGTGCCGCGGTGGCCTACGGCTGTCCGGTGACGGATATGGGCATTCTGCTGCTGGGGATTCTGCCGGTGGGAGCCTATATCAGCCAGACCCAGGAATCCCCCCGGCGCAGCCAGCGGCTGCAGAATTCCCTGGCCGGGCTGGAGGTGAATTTTGCCCTGGCCGGGCTGTGCGCCCTGCTCTCCCCCCTGCCGGGGCAGACCGGCCTGGTCTTTTCGGCGGCCTGCATCTGGAACCTGATCCTCGGGGGCAGCAACCTGCTGCCCGCCGCCGGGCTGGACGGGGAGGAGGCCCTCTCCATCCTGCTGGGTCTTCCCTCCTTCGGGGAATTCGCCCTCAATGCCCTGCGCAACCCCGAATCCCGCCGGATGATGCTCCGCGGCGGTGTGCGGGGCTGGTTCTGGCTGGCAGTCTGCCTGCTGCAGCTTCTGTGCCGGTTGATGGTGGTGCTGATGTTTGCCGTCGGGGTGGCCATCGGCCAGTATCTGGGGTAAGGGCGCCCTCTTTCCCGCCCGGGTTCGACAGAAGCCCCTTTGGTATGGTATAATAAAAAATACGCCATTTTTACCCATACTATGAGGAGATGACCCCATGCTGTTTCACAACCACACCGCCCAGAAAGGCGGACAGGTGGATTTTTCCAAAGGGGATGTGCGCCGCAACGTGCTGGCCGTGGCGGCCCCCATGCTGGTGGCCCAGGTGCTGAACCTTTTGTACAACATCGTGGACCGCATCTACATCGGCAAGCTGCCCGGGGAGGGTACCCTGGCCCTGGCCGGGCTGGGGCTCTGCTTTCCGGTGATCACCCTGGTCACCGCCTTTGCCAACCTCTTTGGGGTGGGCGGGTCGCCCCTGTGCTCCATCGCCCGGGGGGAGGGCGACACCGACCGTGCCCGCAAGATCATGTCCAACGCCTACTTCATGCTGGTGGTCTGCGGGCTGGGGCTGACCGTGCTGGGCATCCTCTTCCACAAGCCCATCCTGTATCTGCTGGGGGCCAGTGATTCTACCTACCCCTATGCGGCCTCCTACATGGTCCTCTATCTGCTGGGTACCGTCTTTGTGATGACCTCCCTGGGGCTCAACCCCTACATCAACTGCCAGGGCTTTGCCAGGACCGGCATGCTCACCGTGCTGCTGGGGGCGGTGGCAAACATCATTCTGGACCCCCTCTTCATCTACGTCTGCGGGCTGGGGGTGCGGGGGGCGGCCATCGCCACCATTATTTCCCAGGGGCTTTCGGCTGTGTGGGTGCTGCGGTTCCTCACCGGCCCAAAAACCGAGCTGAAACTCCAGTTCCGGGGCTTTACCCCCGACTGGGGATGCATCCGCCGCATCGCGGTGCTGGGCACCTCCAGCTTTGTCATGTCCTTCACCGACAGTCTGGTGCAGGTGGCCTGCAACGCCACCCTGCGCACCTTCGGGGGCGATTTGTACATCAGCGTCATGACCGTCATCAACTCGGTGCGGCAGATCGCCCAGACCCCGGTGATGGCTCTGTCCGACGGCGCTTCCCCCATCATCAGCTACAACTACGGCGCCCGCAGCGTGCCCCGGGTGCGCAAGGCCATCCGGTTCATGACCCAGCTTGGCTTCGGCTACACCCTGCTGATCTGGGGGTGCATCAGCCTCTTCCCCTCCCTCTTCATCATGATCTTCAACCACGACCCCGACCTGCTGGCCGCCGCCGTGCCTTCCCTGCACATCTACTTCTTCGGGTTCGTGATGATGGCCTTCCAGTTTTCGGGGCAGAGCGTCTTCAAGTCGCTGAACAAGGCGAAACTGGCGGTCTTCTTCTCTTTGCTGCGCAAGGCCATCATCGTGGTGCCCCTGACCCTGATTTTGCCCCATCTGGCGGGGCTGGGGGTCAACGGCGTCTTTCTGGCCGAGCCCATCTCCAACGTCATCGGGGGCCTGGCCTGCTACCTGACCATGCGCCGCACCGTCATGCCGGAACTGTCCGCCATGGAAGCGGAGCAAAATGCCGCTGCCAAAGCCTGACCCTGCACACAAAGAAAACCCCGGACCGTTCGGTCCGGGGTTTTTGTTTTTCAGGCAGGGAGTTTTGCGTACATCCGGCGCTGTTCCTGTAAGACCAGCACCAGGGAGAGGAGGGTGGCCAGCAGATCGCTGATGGGCTGGGCGAAGAAGATGCCGTTGATCTGCCACACCAGAGGCAGCAGGTAGAGGAAGGGCACCAGGAAGAGCACCTGCCGCAGCAGGGAGATGAGCACCGAGGGAACCGGCCGGTTGATGGACTGGAAGAAGGTGGTGGCCAGCATGACGAAGCCCAGCACCGGGGTGATGCAGAAGTTGATGCGCAGGCCTTCCACACCGATGTCGAACATCTCCTGGGTGCCGCCGAAGGCCGCCAGGATCTGCTGAGGGAAGACCAGCACCGCCACCCAGATGAGGCAGGTGATACCCACCGACAGGGCAGTGGCCTGGTAGAAGGTCTGCATGACCCGCTTGTAGTTGCCGCTGCCATAGTTGTTGCCCAAAATAGGCTGGATGCCCTGGCTGATGCCGCTGGCGGGCATGATGACGAAGGTCATGATGCTGGAGATGACCGCATACACGCTGATGGCGATGTCCCCGCCGTAGCGGCCCAGCTGGCTGTTGTACACCAGGCTGATGAAGCCCATGGCCATCTGGGCCACCCAGAAGGCGAACCCGCAGGAGAGGATGTTGCCGCTCATCTTCTCCTGTAGACGGAAGATGGCCGGGGAAACCTTGACCAGGGTACGGCCGCTGAGCACCAGAAAGGCCCCGAAGGTGGCGGAGAGACACTGGCCGATGACGGTGGCCAGGGCGGCCCCCGCCACGCCCCAGTGAAAACCAATGACAAAGACCGCGTCCAGCAGGATATTGGTGACCGCCCCGATACCGGTGACGCACATACCGAGGATCGGCTTGCCGGACACCCGCACAAAGTCGCAGAAAACCTGGGAAAGCCCCTGGAAGAGGCACCCCAACGCCACAATGCGGTAGTAGACCACCGCGTAAGGGTAGGCGGTGTCGGTGACGCCGAAGAGCTGAAGCAGCGGGTCGGTGAGAAGAAGCAGAAAGACCGAAAGCAACACTTCAAAGAAGCAGGCCAGCACAAAGGCATTGCCGAAGGTCCGGTTCATCCGTTTGTGGTCCCCCTGGCCGGAGAAGAGGCTGAAGCAGGTGGCACCGCCGGCGCTGCACATGAGCCCGAAGGCCATCATCATGTAGGAGAGGGGAAAACATACCGACAGCCCCGCCAGGGCGGAGGTCCCCACCCAGTTGCCCACAAAGATCCGGTCCACGATGTTGTAAATGGCGGTGATGAGCAGCGAGATGGCCGCAGGGATGGAAAAGCGCAGGATCATGGGGAACAGCGGCCCGTTCCGGTAATCCACCTGGGTAGTTTGCATGGGTACCTCCTGAATATATTAGTTTCCTAAGTATTTAGCCCTGGAAAAGGCCGCCGGCGGGCGCTGTGCCCCACCGGCAGCCGTTGGGTGTTCAGGGGATGTTTTGCAGCATCTGCTCCATGACCCGCAGAAAGGTCTCCAGGTCGTCTGGGTCGATGTCCCGGGTCAACCGGGCTTCCAGGGTGTGAATGTCCTCCATGACCGCCTCCCGGTAGGCCAGCCCCTTGGGGCAGACCACGATGCGCTTGCGGCGGGCGTCCCCGGGCAGGGATTCCCGCCGGATGAGGCCATCCCGCTCCATCTTCTGGAGCAGCTGGGTGGCGGAGGAGGGACGCAGGGAGTATTCCTCCTCCACGTCCCTCTGGAACACATCCCCGTTCTGGGCCAGCAGAAAGTGGAGTACCTTGCCCTGGGCGCCGCTCATCTGCCCTTTGGTGGAAAAGGCGTCCATCCGGCGGCGCAGCTTGTTGGACAGCTTGCTCACATACCGCGTGGCGTTCCGGTCGTGTTCCATGGGGTTCCCTCCCGATACTTAGTTACCTAAGAATAGGCCATTTTCCCCCGCCTGTCAAGGGGTCAGGTCTTTTCGTTTTCAATGGCCACCTTGATGACCTTGTCCCGCCGGTGCTCGAAGAGGTCGTAAGCCGCTTCGATCTCTTTGAGGGGGAAGGTGTGGGTGATGAGGGGGGTGGTGTCGATCTTGCCCGCGGCGATGAGGTCCAGGGTCTCTTTACAGTGGCAGCCGTCCACCCCGCCGGTCTTGAAGATCAGGTTCTTGCCGTACATGTCCGGCAAAGGCAGGGTCTGGGGGCGGTCGTACATGGCCACGATGGTAACCACGGCGTTGGGGCGGGCACACTCCCAGGCCAGGCGGAAGGTGTCCTCAGTGCCCGCCACCTCCAGCACCGCATCGGCCCCGCCGTGGTCGCTGTTCGCCCGCACGAATTCCGGCAGACCTTCCGGCGGCACGGCCAGCACCTGGGGATAGTGGGTGCGCACAAAGGCCAGACGGTCGGGGTCCTTCTCACAGAGGATGATCCGCCCCGGTTCTTTGAGCTGCACACACTGCAGGGTGCACAGGCCGGTGGGCCCGGCGCCCAGAATCAGCACGGTATCCCCCTTATGGATCTCCCCGATGTCTGCCGCCCAGTAGCCGGTGGCCAGCAGGTCCCCCACAAACAGGGCCTGGGCATCGGTGACGGTGTCGGGGATGGGGGTCAGGCCGGTATCGGCATGAGGCACCCGCACATACTCCGCCTGGCCGCCGTCAATGCGGCAGCCCAGGGCCCAGCCCCCGTCGGGGTCGGTGCAGTTGTTCACCCAGCCGTGGCGGCAGAAGAAGCAGTCGCCGCAGTAGGTCTCCACATTCACCGCCACCCGGTCCCCGGGGCGGACGTTCTGGACGGCGGGGCCGGTTTCCTCCACCACCCCCACCAGCTCGTGGCCCACCGTGATACCCGGCACCGCCCGGGGGACCGCCCCGTGCTTGATGTGCAGGTCACTGGTGCAGATGCTGGACAACGTTACCCGGACGATGGCGTCCTTGGGCCCCTGCAGGGTGGGGCGGGGCTTGTCCCGCAGTTCAAATCGGCCCTGTTCCACATAGGTATAGGCCAGCATGGTATCCTCTCCTTCCCGAATACAGTCTTTTTCTTTGAGTGTACCACGTCCGGGAAGGAGGGGCAAGCAAAACAGCGGTCCCGGGCGGGACCGCTGTTGGAAAAGTTTTTTCTTATTCCTGGGCCTTTTTGATGCAGCCCAGGGCGTTGAGGCTGCGGGGGTAGCCGATGTAGGGCAGGCAGTTCAGCACCACTTTGGTGAGGAAGGCGGCGTCGTTGCCCAGGTTCATGTTGCCTTTGGCGTGGGCGGTGAGCTGGGGTTCGCACCCGCCCTGGGCGGCCAGGAAGCAGAAGGTGATCAGCTCCCGCTGGCGCAGATCCAGGCCGGTGCGGGTGTAGTAGTCCCCGAAGCAGTTGGCCCCCAGCCACCGGTTGACGGTGCCCTGGCGCCAGGCATCCCGCATGCCGTCGCCAAAGATGGCCACCTGGGCGTCCACCCCCTTTTCCAGCCGGGTCTCGGGGGTGGTGGTGGCCTGAGAGGGCAGGGGCAGTTCCACACCCCGGGCGGTGAGCACCTCATTCACGGCGTCCACAAAGGGCAGGGCCCGGCCCAGGCCCAGGTAGTCCACCCCCTGGTAGACCAGTTCCCTGGCCATGACCGGGGTCAGCCCGGCGTCCAGGGCTTCGGGCAGGACCAGTTTGAACAGCTCCACCCCCTGGCAGCCTGCCAGGGTGGCCAGCACGGCCAGGCTCCGGGTAACAGGGTCCAGGGCGCAGTCCGGGTCCTGGGCCACCTCGTGACGGGCAAAGGCTTCGGCCAGAGCGGCAAATTCCGGGTCAGTCTGACGGTACTCCATGCAAAAACACTTCTTTCTGTGTGGTTTACCTGTATTGTACCGCCCTTGCCGCCCAAAAGTCCACTGCCTGGTTGGTATAGGTCCCATGCCCCGGGAGCATGGCAACGCGCCGGAAAGCAGGGTCCCCGCCCTTCTCTCCGGCGCGTGATTTTTTGTAAAATTATACGGATTGTATTTTACAGATTTTTTCCGCACAGCTGCCAGAAGGCCACCGCCCCGGCCGCCGCCACGTTGAGGGAGTCCACCCCCGGCCGCATGGGGATGCGCACGGTGTACCGGCACCTGGCGATGGTGTCCGGGGCCAGGCCGTCCCCCTCGGTGCCCAGCACCATGGCCAGGCGGGGTTCGGCGGCCAGGGCCGGGTCGTCGATGCGCAGGGAATTCTCGTTCAGAGCCAGGGCCGCCGTGGCAAAGCCCCATTCTTCCAGGCTGGCCAGGCCCTTTTCCGGCCAGTCCGCCTTGTCCTGTCCCAGCCGGGCCCAGGGCACCAGGAACACCGTGCCCATGCTCACCCGCACCGCCCGGCGGCACAGGGGGTCGCAGCAGGAGGGGCTGAGCAGCACCCCGTCCACCCCCATGGCCGCCGCCGACCGGAACACCGCCCCCACGTTGGTGGAATCCACGATGTTTTCCAGCACCGCCACCCGCCGGGCGTTGCGGCAGATGTCCGCCGCCTGGCGGGGGGCCGGGCGGGCCATGGCACACAGCACACCCCGGGTGAGGGTGTAGCCGGTGAGGGTGGCCAGCATCTCCCGGTCCCCGGTGTACACCGGCACATCCGGGCAGCGGGCCAGCACCGGGGCGGCCGGGCCGGTGATCTGGCGGCGCTCCATGAGGAAGGCCAGGGGTTCGCACCCCGCATCCAGGGCGCTGCCGATGACCTTGGGGCTTTCGGCAATAAAGAGGCCGTGGGCCCGCTCGGTGCTGCTGCGCAGCTGGGCTTCGGTAAGGCGGGCAAAGGGAGCCAGCTCCGGGGCGTTCAGGTCGTGAATTTCGATGATGGGCGGCATGGGGGGAGTCTCCTTTCGGGTCAACGCAAAAACCGTCCGGCGCAATACCGGACGGTCTGATGATAAACCTTTTTATAAAGGACTGTCAACCTCACACCCGGGTGCAGAGGGTGCGCAGGGTGCCGGCCACGGTGAACTCACCGCTGTTGGCGGTGATAAAGACGCTGTCGCCCTTCTTCACCGGCAGGGTCTCGCCGCCGCAGGTCACGGTGCCTTCCCCGTCCACAATGAGCAGAGAGACAAAGCTCTCCGGTCCGGCGGTCTCGGTGAAGCCGTTTTCGTGCACATCCACCGTGAAGTAGGGGCACTGGGCCATGTGCCCGCCGAAATCATGTTCCGTGGGAGGCTCGCACTTGGTCACGGCCAGGGCCTGGGGAATGTGCAGGGCCCGGGGCTTGCCGTCGGCGCCCACCCGGCCGTAGTCGTAGACCCGGTAGGTGACGTTGGAGTTCTGCTGGATCTCCGCAATCACGATGCCCTGGCAGATGGCATGCAGGGTGCCGGAGGGAATGAAGAACACATCCCCCTTGTGCACCGGAGCGGCGTTGAGCACCTCGGTGAGGGTGTTGTCCTTGATGCGGCGCTCGAACTCTTCCTTGCTGATCTCGTGGTCGAAACCGTAGTACAGGAAGGCCCCGGGCTCGCAGTCCAGGATGTACCACACCTCTGTCTTGCCGTACTGGTGCTCATGTTCCAGGGCATACTCGTCGGAAGGGTGGACCTGGATGGACAGATTTCCCTTTGCGTCGATGAATTTGGTCAGGACGGGGAACTGCTCGAACTTCTGGCAGTCGGTACCCAGGATGTCCTTGCCCTTTTCCTCAATATACTGGGCCAGGGTCTTGCCGTCGTCCTCCCCGCCCACAAGGTAGGAGGGGCCGTCGGGATGGCAGGAGAGCATCCAGGCTTCGGCCAGGGGGTTCAGGTCACTTTCCACCCCGAAATCGGTGCGCAGGCGGGAACCGCCCCACAGATAATCCTTGCAGCTAGGTTTGAGTTTGAAGATGGCCATGACGGATTCATCCTTTCATCATTTCGGCCGCAGCGGCGGCCAGTTTTTCATTGACGGCGTCGGCCTCGGCCTCGCTGGCGCCCACGGCGGAGAGATAGACCTTGATCTTGGGCTCGGTGCCGGAGGGACGGACCATGAACTTGTGGCCGCCGGCCAGACGGTATTCCAGCACATCGGCCATGGGCAGGCCGTTGTGCCCGCCGGGGACGTTGTAGTCCACCGCTTCCTCCACCCGGTACCCGGCGATCTTTGTCGGGGCGTTGGCCCGCAGCCCGGCCATGAGCTGCTGCATGGTGTGCATGCCGCTCTCCCCTTCAAAGGTGAAGGAGGACAGGGCGTTGCGGTAGTAGCCGAACTCCTTGTACAGGGCCTCGATGGCATCCAGCAGGGTCATGCCCTGCTGGGCATACCAGGCGGCGGCTTCGCAGACCAGCAGGGTGGCGTTCACCGCGTCCTTGTCCCGCACGTGAGGGCCGGACAGGTAGCCGTAGCTTTCCTCAAAACCGAAGATATACCGGTCCGCCCGTCCTTCGGCTTCCAGCTTGCCGATCTGCTCGCCGATGAACTTGAAACCGGTGAGGGTGCGGCGCAGCTCCACCCCATACTTTTTGGCCACGGGGGTGGCCATGTCGGTGGAGACGATGGTGGTCACCGCCACCGGGTCCGCGGGCATGGTGCCCCGGGCTTTGCGGGTGCGGCAGATGTAGTCCAGCAGGATAATGCCCATCTCGTTGCCGGTGATGAGCCGGTAGCCGCCCTTGCCGTCGGGCACGGCGGTGCCGCAGCGGTCACAGTCGGGGTCGGTGCCCAGCAGCAGGTCGGGGTGGACTTTGTCGCAGAGTTCCAGCCCCTTTTCCATGGCTTCCCGGATTTCCGGGTTGGGATACGGGCAGGTGGGGAAATCCCCGTCCGGCTTTTCCTGTTCCGGGACCACCGTCATGTGGGTAACCCCCAGCTTGGCCAGCAGCTTGCGCACACATTCCAGGCCGGAGCCGTTAAGGGGGGTATAGACCAGTTTCAGGTCGGCGGTGCCGGCGCCGTCCCCCACCCGCTGGGCGTAGACGGCGTCCACAAAGGCATCCAGGCAGTCGTCCCCGATGGTGACGATGCGGCCGTCGGCCAGGGCAGCGTCATAGTCGGCCAGCTTCACGCCTGCAAAAATATCCACGGCCTCGATGGCGGCCAGGATCTTTTCGGCGGCTTCCAGGGTGATCTGGCAGCCGTCGGCGCCGTAGACCTTGTAGCCGTTGTACTTGGCGGGGTTGTGGCTGGCGGTGACGCAGACGCCCGCCCCGCAGCCCAGGTACCGCACCGCCCAGGACAGGGCGGGGGTGGGTTCCAGCCGGGGATACAGATAGGCGGTGATGCCGTTGGCCGCCAGTACCCGGGCGGTCTCCCGGGCAAAGAGGTCACCCTTATGGCGGCTGTCATGGGCGATGGCCACCTTTTTGGGCAGGGTGGTGGAATTGAGGTAATCGGCCAGACCCTGGGTGGCCTTGCGCACGGTGTAAATGTTCATGCGGTTGGTGCCCGCGCCGATCACGCCGCGCAGGCCGCCGGTGCCGAAGGCCAGGTCGCGGTAAAAGCGGTCACTGACGGCTTCGGGGTCCTGGGCAACACTGCGCAGCTCCTCGGCCAGATCGTCAGGCAGGCCGGGCTGGGCCAGCCATGCCTGGTAGCGGGTTTCAATGGTATTCATGGTGTCACACTCCCGTTGTTGATCAGAAAATACGTTGGTGCGTCCGGCCCGCCGCCCGAGATACAGCGGTCCGCCGCCGAACAGAAGACTGTTCAAAGCAATTATAGCACACAACGGGGGAAATGTGTCCCACAATCTTTCCGGGTTGTGAATTTTTTTCAGGCATTGCGCCTGGTCCCGCCGTTTTTCAGAACACTTCCAATCCCCGGGCCACAATGGTGATGAAGTCCTGCACGTTGGTCACCATGGTGGTGGCGGACAGGCTCCCCCGGTCCAGCAGCTTGTTGACCACGAACTCGTCGGCGTCCACCGTGTAGAGGAACACCGGGCGGACGGTGCCGTCGGCCAGCACCCGATAAGAAGGGGTCATGTTCCCCGCCGCGATGGTGTGCAGCATGGTGGCCAGGCAGATGACGGTGGTGGCTTTGCGGATGAGGCCCCGCATGGCGCTCTGGCCGGCGTAGGCATCCCCTACCACCTCGGGCAGGGGGCCGTCGTCCCGGATGGAGCCGGTGAGCACAAAGGGCACCTGATTCTTCACGCAGGCATACATGATGCCGTTGTCGATGCGGTGCTGTTCGATAAAGACGGGGATGGACCCGCAGCGGCGCACCTCGTTGATCACGTCCAGGTGGTTGTAGTGCCCGCCGGGGCGGCATTCCTGGGTGTAGATGTCCTGGCCCAGGGCGGTGTGGAAGGTGGCCCCTTCCAGGTCGTGGGTGGCCAGGGCGTTGCCCGCCAGCAGGCCGTGGGCGTAGCCGTGGTCGATCATGGCCTGCATGGCCGCCCGGGCGTCGGCGTCAAAAGAGAAGGCCGGGCCCATGACCCAGACGATGTTGCCGTGTTCCCGCTCATACCGCAAAAGGGACATGAGCCGGTCGTAGTCCCGGCCGTAGGCGGTCTCCCGGCTGCGGCCCTGGCGGAAGACGAACCGGTCCCGGGCCTCGTCCCCGCCCCCGGCAAAGCCGGTGGTGTGCAGGTAGATGCCCTCCCGTCCATCTTCGGTGCGGCCCACCGCCACCAGGTCCCCCTTGTGCAGGTTGCGGTTTTCCACCACCGAAAGGCTGCCGTCCGGGCGCAGCACCACGCTGGCGTCCATCCGGCTTTCGGGGACCAGGGTCCAGCGGCCGTTGATTTTATAGTATTCCGGATACATGGAGGTGCTGTGGAACCCTGCCGGTGCCACCCCGTCCGCCGGGGCGGGCTGCCAGCGGGCGTCGGGGGCGCCTGCCAGGGCGGGAACGGAAAAGTCCGGCGCATGGTACTGGGGCAAGGTAAACGGACGGTTCATAGGCAATTCTCCCCTCTTTGGTTTGTCTCTACTGTATCACGATGGGCCCGGCTTGTCGATACAGGGGCAGGAAAAGCGGAGAAGTTGTTTCAAAGTTGTAAAAGTTATGTCGTTCTGCCAAATCACAGGGGGGCTTTGGCGTTCTTTTTGGCAAGAGACAAAAATTTCCAACCCCTGAGGAGGGTGATTGCTATGAAGATCCTGCTTACGTCCGACTGGTACTCTCCCGCCGTCAACGGGGTCGTCACCTCGTTGCTGGCTCTGCGCCGCCAGCTCACCCGCCAGGGGCATGAAGTCCGGGTGCTGACCCTCTCGGGCAGCCTGCACAGCCATGTGAGTGACGGTGTCTACGCCCTGGGCTCGGTGGACGCGGGGATGATCTATCCCGGTGCCCGGCTGCGCGCCCCCGAAGGGGACAATCTGATCCGGGAGCTCATCGCCTGGGGGCCGGACGTGGTGCATTCCCAGTGCGAATTCAGCACCTTTGCCCCCGCCCGGCGCATTGCCAGAGCCTGCGGCGCGCCGCTGGTCCACACCTACCACACGGTATATGAGGACTACACCCACTACTTTTCCCCCAGCCGCCGGTGGGGCCGTGCCCTGGTGCGGGGCTTCACCCGGAGCGTTGCCGCCAAATGCGATGCCCTGCTGGCCCCCACCGACAAGGTGCGGGAGCTGCTGCTGGGCTACGACGTGCCCTGCCCGGTGTACACCCTGCCCACCGGCATCGACCTGACCCGGTTCCAGGTGGACCGGCGGGAAGGGCTGTGGCTGCGGGACCGGTTGGGCATCCCACAGACCCGGCCGGTGCTGCTCTACCTGGGCCGGCTGGCCAGGGAGAAAAACCTGGACGACCTGCTGGAGGTAGCGGCGGCGGTGCCGGATGCCACCCTGCTGGTGGCCGGGGACGGCCCCGACGGGGCCCGGTTCCGGGCGGAAGTCGAGCGCCGGGGACTGGATGTGGTCTTCGGCGGGATGGTGGACCCCCAGGAGGTGCCGGTGTGGTACGCGGCGGCGGACCTCTTCCTCAGCGCCTCCACCAGCGAGACCCAGGGCCTGACCTATCTGGAAGCGCTGGCGGCGGGGCTGCCGGTGATCTGCCGGGGGGACCCCTGCCTGAAGGGGGTGCTGACCGACGGGGCCAACGGCTACGGCTGCGCCGACGCCGCCGGGATGGCTGCCCGGGTGCAGGCCCTGCTGGCTGATCCCGACGAACTGGCCGCCATGCACCGCCGGGCCCGGGAATCGGCCCAGGCCTTTTCCGAAGAAACATTTGCCCGCCGGGCTGCGGCGCTCTACCGGGAGCAGATCCTGCTTCACAGCGCCGCCCCGGCTTTGGAAAGGAGTGCTGTATGGACCGCGTGAGAAAGAATCCCTTTTTGTTTTTGAAAGGCTGCCGGGACTGGCTGGTGGAGACCCTGCGCAATCCCTTTCAGCTCATTTCCCTGCTGGGGCTGCTCTTCTGCCTGGTGGCGGGGGTGTGGATGTGGCAGCACGGGCTGCTCACCTCCCGGGAAGCGTTGCAGAGCTTCCTCGACCCCTTCGGGCCCTGGGCGGCGGTGCTCTTTGTGGCCTTTCAGGCCATCCAGGTGGTGGTGCCCATTCTGCCCGGCGGGCTGGGCTGTCTGGCCGGGGTGGTGCTCTTCGGGCCCTGGTACGGGTTCCTGTATAACTATATCGGCATCTGTGCCGGGTCGCTGGCGGCCTTTGCCATCGCCCGCAGCTGCGGCCGGCCTCTGCTCTACCGGATGTTTTCCCAGTCCCTCATCGACAAATACGACCGCTGGACCACCGAGGGCGGCCGCTTTACCCGGTGGCTGGCTTTTCTCATCTTCATCCCGGTGGCCCCGGATGATTACCTCTGCTTTCTGGCCGGGACCACCACCATGCGGTTCCGGGTGTTTGCGGCCATCATCTTTCTGTGCAAGCCCGCGGCCATCGCGGCCTACAGTCTGGGCCTGACCCTTTTGTTCCAGCGTCTGCTGGGGCTGTGGGCGTAAAAAGGAGGATTCTTACCTATGCGCGTACATCTGTATACCGGTTCCCTGGAAACGGTCCGCCGCAGCGGGGTGGGCCAGGCGGTGGCCCACCAGCGGGCCATGCTGCAAAGCGCCGGGGTGGAAGTGACCGAAAGCTGGCAGGGCCACGCCGACGCGGTGCACATCAACACCGTCCTGCCCGACGCCCCCATTGCCGCCCTGCGGGCCAAAGCCCGGGGGGAGAAGGTGATCTACTACGGCCACTCCACCATGCAGGATTTCCGGGATTCCTTTGTGGGGTCCAACCTGCTGGCGCCGCTCTTCAAGCGGTGGCTCTGCCTGTGCTACGGGCTGGGAGACATCGTCCTCACCCCCACCCCCTACGCCAAGGGAATTCTGCAGACCTACGGCCTGCCGTGTCCGGTGCGGGCCATGTCCAACGGGGTGGACACCGGATTCTTTGCCCCCGACAAAGCCCGGGGCGCGTCCTTCCGGGAAAAATACGGCCTGACCGCCGACCAGAAGGTGGTGGTCAGCGCCGGGCATTTCATGCAGCGCAAGGGGATTTTTGAGTTTATCACTCTGGCTGAAGCCCTGCCCGACATGCAGTTCTACTGGTTCGGGTACACCCAGCCCGCCCTGGTGCCCGCTGCGGTGCGCCATGCCATGGACCATGCCCCGGCCAACCTGCATTTTCCCGGCTTTGTGAGCCAGGCGGAGCTGCGGGACGCCTACTGCGGGGCGGACCTCTTCTGCTTCTGCAGCCACGAGGAGACCGAGGGCATTGTGGTGCTGGAGGCCCTGGCCTGCGGGGTGCCGGTGCTTTTGCGGGACATTCCGGTGTATGAAGGCTGGCTCACCGACGGGTTCAACGTCTACAAGGCCGCGGACGACGCCGGGTTTGCGGCCAAAACGGCGGGAATTCTGGACGGGACGTTGCCAGATCTGACCGCCGCCGGGCGGGCGGTGGCCGAAGCCCGCAGCCTGCCCCGGATGGGGAAAGCCCTGTGCGGGGTGTACAAAGACCTGTGCCCCGCATAATTGACAGAAACTTTACTTGTACCGGGTCCTCCCGCGTGGTATGCTGGAAACAGTACCGCAAAGGAGGGCCCTTTCCCATGTCCATCACCCTGGAACAGGTCAAGCACAACGAGGAAGTGAACACCTACATCCGCAAGGCGGACGAGAGCCTGCGGGCCCTGGGCTACACCGAGCACAGCTTTGCCCATGTGGGACGGGTTTCGGCCCTGGCCAGCGAGATCCTGCGTACCCTGGGCTACGACGCCCGCACCGCCGAGCTGGCGGCCATTGCGGGGTGGCTGCACGACATCGGCAACGTGGTCAACCGCATCGACCACGCCCAGAGCGGGGCGGTGATGGCCTTCCGCATTCTGGACAAGATGGGCTTTCCCCCGGAGGAAACGGCCACCATCATCACGGCCATCGGCAACCATGACGAGGGCACGGCTTTCCCGGTGAACGCGGTGGCCGCCGCCCTGATCCTGGCGGACAAGACGGATGTGCGGGCCAACCGGGTGCGCAACATCGACCCCGCCACCTACGACATCCACGACCGGGTGAATTCCTCGGTGCGGGAGTCCAAAGTTACCCTGGAGAACGGGGAGGTCCGGCTGACTTTGACCATCGACACCAAGATGTGTGCGGTGATGGATTATTTCGAGATCTTCCTGGACCGGATGATTCTGTGCCGCAAGGCCGCCGAGGCTTTGGGCCAGAAGTTTGCGTTGGTTATCAATGGACAGCGGATTTTGTGATTTGTTTTTTGCAAGGACGGGGTTTGGGGCCCGTCCTTTTTGTTTTGCTTTTGTGGTGCGCGACTGGCCAAAGGGGAAACGGCATCTTCCCGGAGACTCCTTCCTTTTCGTGCCCGAAAAGGAAGCGAAAAGGGCCCGCCGTTCCGATGCGGCGGCCGCCGGCTGGGGCTGCGGCCCCAGACCCCAAGATGCGGCCACCTGACGACGGCCTATTCACCGGCCTGGGGGCCGGTGAACAAGGAATGGATTTAATACCATTTCCCGGCAACAGATGCTGACCGGAGGCATCCGGCAGGGTTGCACCCAACCCGGTCAGGCTCTTCCGTTTTGCCAGCGGCCTGCTGGCCACGCCATTTCAAATCATTTTCCTTGCTCAGGCCCCCCAGGGCCTGAGTAGGCCGTCGTAAGGTGGCCGCATTCCCCGGGTCCAGGGCCGCAGCCCTGGTCGGCGTCCACCGCCTCGAAACGGTGGCGGTTTGCCCCGCAGGGGCAAGCAACGCGCAGCGTTGTTTCCGAAATTGGTGGCCGCGTTCAGCGGCAATCTAGAGGTTGCTACCTAAATTTGCGGCGCCAAAAAGCGACAACACCCCGGCTGGCTGCCGTCTGCCAGGAAACAAGAAGCAAAAAAACTCCCCCTCCGCCCTTACACAGGGGAGGCCCATAGAAAGAATCTTTGCACCCCCGCCTCATTGTGCTACAATAAAACCAACACAACACATCATTCTGTGCAAAGGAGGACTATCCATGGCCGACAGCGGCGAACAGCTGCGGTATTTGCAGCTTTTGTCCAAGGAGTTTCCCACCATTGCGGCGGCTGCCAGCGAGATCATCCGCATTGAAGCCCTGCTCCGCCTGCCCAAGGGCACCGAGCACTTCATGAGCGACCTGCACGGGGAACATGAAGCCTTTCTCCACATCCTGAACAACGCTTCCGGCGTCATCCGGGAAAAGATCGACCTGGTGCTGGGGGACTCGGTACCCGCCCACGACCGTGCGGAGCTGGCCACCCTCATTTATTACCCGGTGCAGAAACTGCCCGAGATCAAGGCCCGCCAGCCCGACCTGGACGGTTGGTACCGCCGCACCCTCTTGCAGCTTATCCAGCTCTGCCGGCTGGTGTCCAGCAAACACACCCGGGCCCATGTGCGCAAATGCCTGCCCGCCAACTGCGGCTATATTCTGGACGAGCTGCTCCACGCCCACTTTGAGGACCACGACAAGGACCTGTACTACGGCCAGATCATCGACAGTATCCTGCGGTATGAGCGGGCGGACGCCTACATCATCCGGTTCTGTGAGGTCATCAAGCACCTGGCCGTGGACACGCTGCACATTCTGGGGGATGTGTTCGACCGGGGCGCCCGGCCGGACCTGATCATGGACCAGCTCATCGCCCACCACGATGTGGATATCCAGTGGGGCAACCACGACGTGGTCTGGATGGGCGCGGCGGCGGGCAGCGCCGTCTGCGTGTTCACGGTGCTGAAAACCTCCCTGGCTTACGGCAACCTGGACCTCATCGAGACCGGGTACGGCATCAGCCTGCGAAGCTTGGAACGGTTCGCCATGGACTTTTACGGCGGGCCCATCGACCGCCGGTGGGTCCCCCACGCCGACGACCGGGCCCACATCTCCCCCGACGTGCAGCTGCGCAACGCCCGGATGCACAAGGCTGTGACCCTGCTCATGTTCAAGCTGGAAGCCCAGGTCATTGCCCGCAACCCGGATTTCGGCATGCAGGGGCGGGACTACCTGAACCAGATCGACTACGAAAAGGGCACCGTGCGCTGCCAGGGCAAGGTGTATCCCCTGCTGGACCGGGATTTTCCCACCGTGGACCCCGCCGCCCCCACCGCCCTCACACCCCGGGAGCAGGCCCTGGTGGAGGAACTCTGCCGAGCCTTCACCCAGAGCGAGCGGCTGCAGCGGCATGTACAGTTCCTCTACGCCCACGGGGCGGTGTACAAGGTATTCAACGGCAATCTGCTCTTCCACGGGGCAGTGCCCATGACCCCCGGCGGCGCCTTTGCCCCCGAACGGTTTGAAGGGCAGCTGTACAGCGGCAAGGCCCTCTTCGACTACTGCGACCGCCGGGCCCGCCAGGGGTACTTTGCCCCGCCGGGCAGCCCCGAACGCCGGGCCGGACAGGACTTTCTGTGGTATCTGTGGTGCGGGTCGCTGTCTCCCATCTTCGGGCGCAGCGCCATGACCACCTTTGAGCGGCTGTACATTGCGGATGAGACCACCCACGTCGAGATCAAAAACCCCTATTACCGGCTGGTGAGCGGTCCCCGGTCGGAAGAGATCGCCGTGCGGATCCTGGCGGAATTCGGCCTTGCGGGGGAAGGGTGCCACATCCTCAACGGTCATGTTCCGGTGCGGGCCATTGAGGGCGAAGACCCGGTGAAGGCCGGGGGCCGTCTGGTGGTCATTGACGGCGGGTTCTGCCGGGCCTACCACCGGCGCACCGGCATTGCGGGCTACACCCTGGTGTACAACAGCCGGGGCATGACCCTGCGCACCCATCAGCCCTTTGAGAGCACCGCCAAGGCCATCCTGGAGGATGAGGACATTGCCTCCAAGAGCAAACCCATCTATGTGGCCAAAGAGCGCATTCTGGTGCGGGACACCGACGAGGGCCGGGCCTTCCAGGCCACCATCGCCGATCTGAGCCGCCTGCTGGAGGCCTACCGTTCCGGCGTGCTGGTGCAGCACGGAGACTGAGCCTTGACAGCCGCCTGTGGCGGGAGTATGATTAGGCCGAAAAAGAAAACACGGGCCCGGGCGGTTACACCGCCGGGCCCGCTGTTGTGTCTTGAAAAAGGGAAAGTGTAAGGGTCAGGGCCGGCAAGCTCCGCCCTGACCAAAGGAGGTTCGGCTGTATGCTGGAAAAACTGCGTCACCACGGGCAGATGTCCGACGCTCTGCGCACCATGATCTTTCTGACCCTGTCCGGCGGGTTCCAGGACGGATACACCTACATGGGCCGGGGCCAGGTGTTCGCCAATGCCCAGACCGGCAACGTGATCC
The DNA here is from genome assembly GCA_944382785.1 of uncultured Gemmiger sp. Classification (GTDB taxonomy): domain Bacteria; phylum Bacillota; class Clostridia; order Oscillospirales; family Ruminococcaceae; genus Gemmiger. The sequence continues at coordinate 76,957 of CALWNO010000005.1, forward strand.
TGTTCGGGGTGCACCTGTGCAACCGGGACTGGAGCGCCGCCCTGCGGTATCTGTTGCCGGTGGTGGCCTTCGGGGCGGGGGTGTATTTCTCCGCCTGGGTGCGCCACCGCTTCCGGGACGGCGCCCGGCTGCACTGGCGTCAGCTGGTGCTGGGCATGGAGATCCTGCTGCTGTTTGTGGTGGGATTTCTGCCCGCCGGACTGAACATGGCCGCCAACGTGCTGGTCAGCTTTGTGTGCGCCATGCAGGTGCAGGCTTTCCGCAAGGTGCGGGGCAACGCCTACGCCAGCACCATGTGCATCGGCAACCTGCGCAGCGGGGTCCAGTGCCTGTTCGACTGGCGCCACAACGGCGACACCGCCGCTTTGCACAAGGCGCTGCAGTACCTGACCATCATCACCGTCTTTGCGGTGGGCGCGGTGTTCGGCGCTCTTTTGTCCCAGACGGTGGGGCTGCGGGTGATCTGGTGCAGCTGCGCACTGCTGGCCGTGAGCTTTTTCCTCATGTTTTCCCGGGAGGAAGAGGGCTGAGACGCTCTCAGGCCGGGACCTTGCGCCGGAAGTTCTGGACCTTCTCGATGAGGAAGGAGGACAAGGTCACGGTAATGAGGGAAAAGGCGATGCGCAGGGCCGGGATGTAACTCAAAGACAAAGCCAGCACGGTCAGGTCGGTGATGAGATAGCACCGGGCCAGACCCCAGCGGGAGAGCTTGTGGATGACCAGGGCCAACGCGTCGTCCCCGCCGCTGGAGCCCCCCTGCCGGATGATGAGGCCCACCCCCACCCCGATGAAGGTTGCCCCCAGGACGGCGGCGGCCAGGGGATAGGGGGAAAGGTCCGGCAGCAGGTAGGGCAGGGATTCCCACACCTTGAACCAGGCGGCCATGGCGGCGCTGGACACCACCGCCGTGCGCAGGAATCCCCCGCCCAGCACCTTCCAGGCCACGGCGTAGCACAGCAAATCCAGCACCGGGGATACCAGGGATGCGGGCAGGGCGGTCCAGTGGTTCACAAAGAGCAGCATGCCCAGCACCCCGCCCTCGGTGATGCCGGTGCGCTGGTGGATGTTGTGCAGCCCGAAGGTGGCGATGGCCGCCCCCAGGACCAGCAGGGCCAGCCGCCGGGGCGGAAATTCTTTGCGCAGGCTGCTGAAACTCTGTCGCAGCCACTTGTTGAAAGTACTCAAGATATTCACCTCCCCTACAGGATAAACCATGGAACTGTTCCAGGGTCAAGTGGGCAAAAAAGAACGTCCCCGCCCTTTATGCAAAGGCGCAGGGACGTTTTTTGCATCTTATCAGCCGCGGCGGTCCCGCTGCAGGTCGATCCAGGCCAGATCCCCCCGCTCCAGGCCGTGGATGAGCACCTCGGCGGTGGCGATGTTGGTGGCCACCGGGATGGTGTGCATATCGCACAGGCGCAGCAGGTTGACGGCATTGGGTTCGTCCGGACGGGCGCTCACCGGGTCCCGGAAAAACAGCAGCATGTCCACCTCGCCGCAGGCGATCATCGAACTGATCTGCTCCGCCCCGCCCCGGCCGCCGGGATACAGGCAGCGCACAGGCAGGCCTGTGGCGTCGTGCACTACCTTGCCGGTCACACCGGTGGCGACCAGCTCATTCCGGGACAGAATGCGGATATACGCCGTGCAGAACTGGGTCATCAGCTCTTTGCGGGAATCATGGGCGATCAGGGCGATCCTCATGGGGGAACCTTCTCCTTTATACAGAAATACAATCCGCCTTGCAGGCTGTGATTAAATCTATGATACGGTAGAAACCCGAAAAATGCAAGCCAAAGGGGGATTTTGGGAAGATATTGCGCAAAAAATGCTCTTTTTCTCGAGCAATTTTCACAATGTACGCCACAAATTTTTGTTCAAACCGCGCGGCGTCACCGTGCTATAATAAGAAAAACCAAACATGCAGGGCGCACTCCCGCGCCCGAAAGGGGAGAAACTCTGATGAAACGTTCCGCGCAGACCGTGATCCGGGAAGGAGCTTATTACACCATCGCCGCCGCCAACGGCCGTGTGTTGGAGGTGGCAGATTTCAACACCGAGAACGGGGCATCGGTGCGGCTGTGGAGCTACGAGGGCCAGCCCTGGCAGCAGTGGACTTTTGAGGAAGCCGCCGAAGGGCAGTACCGCATCCGCAACCGCTTTACCGGCAAGGTCATGGACCTGGCCATGAGCGGCGTGGTCAACGGCACCTGGGTCCACCAGTGGAGCAAGACTTCCGGCGCCGGCCAGCGCTGGGAGCTGGTGCCTGCGGGCAATGGCCAGGTGAAGATCCGCAACGTTCTGGCCGACAAGGTCATCGACCTGGTGGGCATGCGGGTGGACAACGGCACCCAGGCCCAGATCTGGCAGGACGTGTACGGGGAGAACCAGCTGTGGAAGCTCACCCCCGTGCCGGACAAGCAGCTGAAAGACCCGCCCCCGGCCCCGGTGCGCACCGTGGCCCCAAAATCCACCCGCACCCAGACCGGCAAGGGCGCCAAGGCCAAAAAGACCTCCGGCAAGGGAGCCCGCCGCGCCGCCAAATAAACCACGCTGAACCAGACCTTTTTCACCCCGTCTGCGGCTTGCCGCAGGCGGGGTTTGCTGGTATAATGAAAAATAGACTGTCCGCCCCCGGCCCACCCCGGGCGGCGGGTCCTTTGTTTGCCACCGAAAGGTTTTGGGTATGACCTATTATTCCCTTGTGTTTCCCTTGTTTTTTGCCCTGGCGGTGCTGGTGTTCTGGCTGGTGCCCCCCAAAGCCCGGGGAGCCGTGCTGCTGGCGGCCGGGGTGCTGTACATGGCCAGCTTCGGCGCTGTCTCCCTTGCCGTTCTGGCGGGGGTGACCCTGCTCACCTGGGCCTGGGGCCTTGGTCTGGCCGCCGCCAACACCACCGCCACCCGCCGGGTATTTCTGGTGTTGGGGCTGCTGTCCAGCGCCGGGTACCTCTTTGCCCGCAAGGCGGTGGAGCTGGCCGCCCCGGGGGTGACCCTGCTCACCGCCACCGGGCTGGCCTTCTACGCCCTGCAGTCGGCCTCCTACCTGGCGGATGTGTACACCGGCAAGTGCCAGGTGCAGAAAAGTTTTCTAAAATATGCCGTCTACACGAGCTTTTTTCCAAGGGTGCTCAGCGGCCCCATCGGCCGGGCGGAGGAATTCTTCCCCCAGCTGGAAGCCTTATGTGCCGGGCAGCGCCAGTGTGAGGTCAGTGAGCTGCGCCGGGGGCTCATCACCATGCTGGGCGGCTGGGCCGAAAAATTGGTTTTGGCCAACCTGCTCACCGCCTGGGTCAACGCCGTCTACGCCCAATGGACCGAATGCAGCGCCCCGGTGGTGCTGGTGGGGGGGCTGTTTTTCGGCTTTTCCCTCTACTTTGACTTTGCGGGGTACAGCCACCTGGCCCTGGGGGCTTCCCGGGTGCTGGGCTTTGCCCTGGCCCCCAACTTCCGCCGCCCCTACTTTGCCCAGACCCTGGGCGAGTTCTGGCAGCGGTGGCATATCTCCTTGTCCAGCTGGCTGCGGGATTACATCTACATCCCCTTGGGCGGCAGCCGCCGGGGCACACCCCGCCGGGTGTTCAATCTGCTGGTGACTTTTCTGGTCAGCGGGCTGTGGCACGGCAGCGGGTGGCAGTACCTCTTCTGGGGGCTGCTCCACGGGCTGATGCAGAGCATCGGCGCCCTGACCAAACCCCTGCGCCGCCGGTTTTCCGTTTGGGGCGGCACCGCCGGGGTGTGGGCGCGCCGTCTTATCATAACTTTGTGCGCCAACGGGGCCTTCCTCTTTTTCGGGGCGCCCAGCCTGGCCCAGGGGTTCGGCATGGTGGGCCGCATTGCCAGCGGCGCCCCCGGCCTGGGATTCCTTGACCTGGGGGTCTCGGGCACCGAGCTGGCCTTTGTGGTGCTGGCCATGGTCGTCGCCTTTTCCCTGGACCTGGTGGCCGAGAAGGCCGAAACCGCCGGTTCCTGCCTGTATGACCGGTTTATCGCCCTGCCCGGGGCGGTGCGGGTGCCGGCCCTGCTGGTGCTGGCCGTGACCGTGCTGGTCTTTGCCTGCCGGCTGGTGGGGGCGGACGCCGCGGCCTTCTACTATGCACAGTTTTAAGGGAGGGCCGCAGCCATGAAAGCATTTCTTCTTCGTCTGGCGGCCCTTGTGCTGGCCGCTCTGGTGTTGTTCTGCGGGGTGCTGGGGCTTTCGGCCTTTGCCCCCTTCTCGGAGATCTTCGCCAAGCTCACCGGTTCCACCGACTACTCCGCCTCGGCCAGTGAGGAGATCGGCGGCCACATCGCCAACGTGCAGGCCGCCGACGGTGCCGCCGCCCTGATTTTAGGGGACAGCGTCTGCTGGCAGGTGTTTGACCCTTTCAGTCTGTGCAACACCGCCTACCGCATCGACGGAAGCAACCGGGCGGTGACCATTGCCGGACAGTATCTGCTGGCCAAAGTCTTTCTGGACGCCCACCCCGGGGCCACCGATGTCTACCTGATTGTGACGCCGGAGAGCTTTTCCGCCGGGTTTGACGCCGGGTACGGCTACCAGTACGCGGCGGCCCCCTTTGCGGCCGCCGGGCTTCTGGGTGGCCTGGACGAGACCACCCGGGCGGAGCTCAACGCCGCCTACGGGGCGCCCTTCCTCACCGGGCGCTTTGCCCGGTGGGCGGACGCCTCCCCCCTGGTGAAAAAGCTCTACCTCAACGCCCTGGAGCTGGCCCCTGCCCAAGAGAGTGCCGGGCCGCTGGTGCCTCTGGCCGCCCGCAACCTGCAGAACCTGGCCGCGCTGTGCGCCGAGCAGGGGGCAGCCTTCCACCTGCTCTGCGCCCCCCTGGCCGACACCGAAGCCCGCCGCAGCACCATGGCGGCCCTGGAAGCGGCCTTCCGGGAGCAGGGGCTGTACGACAGCTATTCCGCCTACTTTACCGAGACGCCCTGGTATGACCCGGGGCTTTTCGGGGAGGACGGCATCCATTTTGACAACACCGTGGCCGATATGGAGTTCTACGCCAGCGTGGTGCAGGACATCCAGACCGCCACCGGCCTGCTGGACGGGCTGGTGCTCAGCTACGATTGATCTCACTTCTACCTTTGGAAAGGCGGTTTTTCATGCAGTTCAGTGAACTTTCGATCCGTGAACCCATCCTTCGCGCCACCGAGAAGATGGGCTTTACCGAGATGACCGAGATCCAGCAGAAGGCCATTCCCCTGATGCTGGACGGCCACGACATGATCGCCAAGGCCCCCACCGGCACCGGCAAGACGGTGGCCTTCGGCATTCCGGTGCTGGAACAGGTGGCGGACGTCCCCGCGGGCGCCCCCAAAGCGGTGATCCTGAGCCCCACCCGGGAACTGGCCCAGCAGATCGCCCAGGACCTGCGCAACCTGGCCCAGTTTCTGCCGGAAGTCAAAATCGTCTGCGTCTACGGCGGCGCGGGCATGGACAAGCAGCAGCGCCAGCTGAAGGCGGGCTGCCAGGTGGTGGTGGCCACCCCGGGGCGGCTGATGGACCATTACCGCCACCATGCCATCGACCTTTCCCAGGTCGAGACCATCGTGCTGGACGAGGCCGACGAGATGCTGAACATGGGCTTTTATAAGGATGTGCGCCACATCATCGACCTGATGAAACACCGCAGGAGCCTTTCCATGTTCTCGGCCACCATCAGCCGGGAGGTGCTGGACATCGGCTGGCTGTACCAGAAAAACGCCGCCGAGGTCAGCGTGCAGCCGGTGGAGGATTCCAGCCCGAAAATTGACCAGTACAAGCTGCTGACCACCGGCCGGGACAAGCTGGCCGACCTGGCCCAGATCATCATCTCCGAGGGGTACAAGCGGGTGATGGTCTTCTGCAACACCAAGTACAACACCGGCATGCTGGCCAACCAGCTGGCCCGGCTGAACTTCAACGTGGACTGCCTGCATGGGGACCTGTCCCAGGCGGAGCGCACCCGGATCATGCAGCGGTTCAAGGCCGGGGAGATCGCCGTGCTGGTGGCCACCGACGTGGCCGCCCGGGGCATTGACGTGTCCGACGTGGACGCGGTCATCAACTACGACGTTCCCGAGGAAAACGAACACTACACCCACCGCATCGGCCGCACCGGCCGGGCCCGCCGGGAGGGCGCCAGCTACCTCTTCTACACCAAGGAGGAGACCAAGCGGGTGGACACCCTGCTGCGCCTGACCCGCAACCTGGACGACTGCCGGGCGGTGCACTTCGACTTCAACCACGAGAAGCTGGTGGTGGAGGAGAACACCCCCACCGACCGCTTCCAGATCAAGTGCTATTTCTGAGTGAATCCCATGCAAGAGACACTGTATCATAACGGTCATATCTATTGCGGCGACGGGCATACCTGCACCGCCCTGTGGGTGCGGGACGGCCGGATTTTCCGCACCGGCGGGGAAGAATTGTGGAAAACTGCCAACCGCATCCCCGCCGTGGACCTGGCGGGGGGCTGGGTGTTCCCCGGCTTCAACGACAGCCACCTGCATTTGTTGGATGTGGGCCGGGGGCTGGGGGCCATCGACCTGTTCGGGGCCGTCTCCCCCGCCGATATTGCCGCCCGCTGTGCGGAGTTCATCCGCCGCCGGAAGATTCCTGCCAGGCGGGCGATTTACGGCAACGGCTGGAACCAGGACAAGTTCACGGGTGCCCCGGTGCTGCCCACCCGGGCGGACCTGGACAAACTGGTGCCGGACCATCCCCTGCTGCTGGACCGGGTGTGCGGACACATCATGGTGTGCAACACCGCCGCCTTGCAGGCCGCGGGCATCACGGCCGACACCCCGGTGCCGGAAGGCGGGGGCATCGACCTGGGCCCGGACGGGCAGCCCAACGGCCTGTTGCGGGACAACGCCATCCCTCTGGTGCGCAGGATTCTGCCCGATGAGAGTGTGGAGGACATCAAGGCCGAATTTGTGGCCGCCTGCGCCCGGGCGGTGTCCAAGGGGCTGACCACCGTGCAGACCTGCGACATCCGCTGCCGGGACTGGCCGCTGGTTCTGCAGGCTTTGCGGGAGCTGGACGAAGCCGGGCTTTTGCCCCTGCGGCTGGTGCTCCAGTGTGCCCTGGACACCCCGGAGGATGTCCGGGCGTTTCTGGATGCCCACATCCAGGACGGCCGGATGTGGAAGGTCGGGCCTCTGAAGCTGTTCCTGGACGGGTCTTTGGGGGCCCGCACCGCCTGGCTGCGCCGGGACTACGCCGACGAGCCGGGGCAGCGGGGACTGTGCTGTCTTGGCTATGACGCCGCCCTGACCATGGCCCGCATGGCAGACGTGGCGGGCAAACAGGTGGTAGCCCACGCCATCGGGGACGCCGCCGTGGACGAGATGCTGGACGTGATTGAGGCGCTCTGTCCCAACGGAGAAAATCCCCACCGCCACGGGGTAGTACATTGCCAGATCACCACCCGGGACCAGTGGGACCGGTTTGCAGCTCTCCACGCCGGGGCGCTGGTGCAGCCGGTGTTCCTGGACTACGACCACACCATCGTCACCGCCCGGTGCGGGGCGGAGCTGGCCGCCACCAGCTATGCCTTCGGCACGGCGGTGCGGCTGGGGGTGCCGGTGAGCTACGGCACCGACGCCCCGGTGGAGGACCTGGACCCGCTGCGCAACTACTACTGCGCCGTGACCCGGCGGCCTTTGGCCGGGGGCGAACCCTGGCAGCCGGGCGAATGTGTGACCCGGGCCCAGGCCCTGGCCTGCTACACCCAAGGCGGGGCGTACAACGAATTTGCCGAAGCTGAAAAGGGGCTGCTGCTGCCGGGATACCTGGCGGATTTTGTGGTCCTGGACGGGGACCTGCTCACCGTGCCGGCAGAGCAGCTTTTGCAGCTGCGGGTGCTGGCCACTATGGTGGGGGGACGGGCGGTTTATACTGCCTGATATTTCCTTCTCCGGCTGACGGGGAAGCGACTGGCAACCAGAGTGTCCTTCCTTTTGTGACCAAAAGGAAGCGAAAAGTCCCGCCGTTCCGATGCGGCGGCCGCCGGCTGGGGCCGCAGCCCTGGTCGGCGTCCACCGCCTCGAAACGGTGGCGGTTTTTCGGTTCCTTTTTGACGCCAAAAAGGAACAACTCTCCCGCAAGCTCCCGCTTGCCAAAAAGCGACAACACCCCGGCAGACACCCGCCTGCCAAAACAAAAAAGAATCCGCCCCCGGGCAGCCGCCATCTTGCGGCACACCCCCGGGGGCGGAATTTTTGGTTTTCAGCGCGGAAAAACGGGACCTCAGTTGCCCATGTATTCGCTCAGACGCAGCACGTTTTCCTGGCTGCCGGACACGATCATGGTATCCTCGGCGCGGAAAACATAGTCCGGGTGGACGGTCTCGATGACCTCCGGCCCATTGACGATGGCAATGATGTTCATGCCGAACCGGGCACGCAGGTTCACCTGGGCCACCGTCTGGCCCACGAACTTCTCCGGCACCAGGAACTTGGTGATGTTCACCTTCTCGCTGAGCTGGATGAAGTCCAGCATGCGGGAAACTTCCAGCCGCTTGGCCAGCCGCACCGCCATGTCCCGCTCGGGGTAGACCACCTCGGCGCCCAGACGGCGCAGGATCTCCCCGTGCTCGATGCTGGTGGCCTTGGAGATGACCTTGGGAATGCCCAGGTCTACCAGGTTCAGGGTGGTCAGAATGGACGATTCCATATGCTCGCCGATGCACAC
>CALWNO010000006.1 GCA_944382785.1 uncultured Gemmiger sp.
GTTGCACTTTCCCTGGGGTCACCCCCGGCTGCCGTTAGCAGTTGTCATGCCTCTGAGAAGCCCGGACTTTCCTCAGAGCGGCCGCTGTTGCCAACGCCGCCCCGCCGTCGTATGTTCCACTCGTTGAGTTAAAATATACCACACCGATGAAATTTTGGCAAGCGGTTTGCAACAGGCGCCGCTTTATGCTATAATGGCAACCGTATAAGTGTGGGGAAGGGGACGGTCTGCATCTTGCCGAAATTGGTGTTCGTGGTGCCGCCCCAGGCGGAAGGTCAACGTCTTGGCGTGTTTTTGCGCCGGGCGGGGGTCAGTGCTTCCTGCATCAAGGCAGTCAAGCACCAGGGCCGGGGCTTTTTTGCCGACGATACCCCGCTGCATACCGACCAGCCCGTGCATGCCGGCCAGACCATCCGATTTGATCTGCCGCCGGAACCGCCCACCTCGGTCACGCCCCAGCCGGTGCCCTTCACCCTGGTGTATGAAAGCGATTTCGCCGCCGTGGTGGACAAGCCCGCCGGACTGGCCGTACATCCCACCCTGAACCATACCGACGGTACCCTGGCCAACGGCTGGCTGTACCATCTGGAACAAAATGATCGGAACGGGGTGTTCCGTCCCACCAACCGCCTGGACAAAAATACCAGCGGGCTGATGCTGCTGGCCCAGAATGCCTATGCGGCGCCGGGGCTGGCACAATCTGCCCGCAAATGTTATCTGGCTCTGGTCCAGGGGGAGATGCTCCCGGGGCCGGGCAGCATCGACGCGCCTCTGGGCCGTCGGGGCGATTCCATCATCGGGCGGTGTGTGCGTGCCGACGGCAAGCCCAGCCGCACCGACTATACGGTGCTGGCATCCGGGGGCGGCCACAGTCTGGTGGCCTGCCTGCCCCGCACCGGCCGCACCCATCAGATCCGGGTGCATATGGCCCATATCGGCCACCCGCTGGCAGGGGATTCCCTGTACGGCGGTGCAGAAACCCTGCTGCACCGTCATGCTCTGCACTGCGCGGTGCTGGCCTTTGCCGAACCGCCCTTCGGTACGCCCCACTGGTTTACAAGTCTGCCACCGGCAGATTTCACCGCGGCCTGCCGTACCTGCGGCTTGCCCAATGGGGAAGCGCTCCGGGCCCTGCTGTGTCAGGTCCCGCTGACCGAACCCGGGACGGAGAAAGAGTGAATTTTACCCACCTGTGATTCCCTGTGTACGCGCTTTCCGGCGCGGAAAGGAGTTCTGTTTTGAAGCCTTCGCAACTCGACGAAAAGCCCAAGAGTCAGCCTGCCGGCGGCCGTAAAAAGCGGCGAGGTCCCGGCAAACTGGCCCTTTGGCTGGATAACGTCCGCTGCCGTCTGACGGTGCGGTCCTGGCACCGCAACACCAAAAAGAAAGCCCGCCGTGCCCGCATGGCCGGCCTGCTGCAGCGTCTGCCCCATGCCACCATCATCGGCAACGCCCTGTACCTTATTGGTTTCTGGGTGGAATATGCCATGATCTGTGCCGTCCGCGGGATGGAAAAGACCGTCCGGGCGGTGGTTTCCCGTGCAGGACACCTGCTGCTCACCATTGCGCGGCCCTTCCTGCTGGGATTCATCACCCTGCTGGAGGATCTCACCGAACCCTTCCGGCGGATGCACTCCGGCCTTAAACATATCGGGGAACTGGAAGAAGCCCTTCCTGATGAGAGCGCCCGCCAGATCCGCAAGGAAAAAATGCGGTATTTCCGGCGGGGGGCCCTGCGGTATTTCCCGGTTGTCCTGAATGCCTTGTCTTATCTGCTGCCGGTGGCAGCGGCCGTAGGATTGTTCTATGTGGTCAAGACGGGCCTTGGATATGACTACGTGCTCAACGTCATTGTGGACGGGGAATCTGTGGGCTATGTGGCCAATGAACAGGTATTCGAGAACGCCCGGGACGATGTGCAGGGCCGTATCGACACCGCCAAGAGTGTCATGCAGACCACCGGGGAGACGGTTTCGGACGAACAGTGGAATATTTCACCCACCTACACCCTGGCCATCAACGGCGAGACCATGACCGAGAGCGAGGTGGCCAACGCCATCCTGGGGGCTTCCAGCGACGAGATCGGGGAAGGTACCGCCGTCTATGTGGACGGGGAGCTGCGGTTCGTCATCAACGAGGGCGACCATCTGCGCTCCTACCTGGAAAGCGTCAAGCAGCCCTATGAGGATACCTCCGACCCTAACCGTCGGGTCAGCTTTGTACATGATATCACCCTGGTGGACGGCATTTATCTGCTGGACTCCATCATGCCGTACAGCGATGTGATTGCCGCCATGAATGAGGGCGGCGGTCCTGTGACCTACACCGCTGCAGCCGACGAAACGGTGCAGAACGTGGTGGATGCCACCGGCGTTTCCTGGGATTCCCTGGCAGCGCTCAACCCGGACCTCACCGGTCTGGATGAAACCCTGGAAGAGGGACAGCAGCTGCTTACCGGCGTTTCCTCCCCTGAACTGCTCAAGGTGGAAGTGATCGAGCGGCAGACCTACACCGTGGACGTGCCCTATGAGACCTCCACCAGTGAGAGTGACGAATACGACTTCGGGGAGACGGTGGTCACCAGCCCAGGCGAAAACGGCATCCAGGAACTGACCCAGGATGTGGTGTATGTGGATGACGCAGTCACCGCCACCAACATTGTCAAGGTGGAGACCCTGAAGGAGCCTGTGACCGAATACGTGGTCAAGGGTACCCGCCTGAAGAGTGGCATGACTGCGGCCTACGGCTCCGGCGAATGGATGTGGCCGGTGCCCGGGTATACCTACGTCAGCCGCTGGATGAGCTCCTACCACAAGGGCGCGGATATCTGTGCGCCTTACGGTACCCCCATCTATGCTTCGGACTCCGGCGTGGTCGTTACCGCCGGGTATCATTACAGCTACGGCAACTATGTCATCATCGACCACGGCAACGGCTGGCGCACCCTGTACGGGCATATGTCGGCTCTGGGCTGCTCGGTGGGACAGGCGGTGGAACGGGGCCAGGTCATTGGCTACGTAGGTTCCACCGGCAACTCCACCGGCAACCACTGCCACTTTGAAATGTACCAGAACGGCACCTTGGTCAGCGCAAGAAACTTCTTTGGTAACATGTAACGCCGTCACCCTGCTCAAAGAAAATTTGCCGGACCCTGTGTTTTTCCCAAATCCCTGCAAATAATAAGGCCGACACTTTTCAAACTGTGCGGCAAGGTGTATAATAAAAATAACAATGCGGTCCTGTCTTTGGGTGTGCGTGGGAGCACGGCGCACCCCGGACCGCAGGCGGAAACTCAAAGGAGAGTACCACTTGGAAAAGTTTGTGATTCGCGGGGGCAAAGCCCTTTCGGGGGATGTGGTCATTGGCGGCGCCAAAAACGCTGCGGTGGCCATTCTGCCCGCCACCATTCTGGCGGCAGATAAATGCCTGATTGAAAATCTTCCCTGCATCAGCGATGTCATGGCCTCCCTGCAGATTCTCAGTGAGCTGGGCGCCGGCATCCGGATGATCAGCAAAAATACCTACGAAATCGATACCACCCATATCAACTGCACCGAAGTCTCCAACGAACTGTCCCGCCAGATGCGGGCCAGCTATTATTTCCTGGGAGCGCTGCTCGGCCGGTTCGGCGCCGGGCAGGTCGCCATGCCCGGCGGGTGCAATCTGGGCCCCCGGCCCATTGACCAGCACCTCAAGGCGTTTACGGCTCTGGGTGCGGAAGATTCGGTGGAGTACGGTCAGATCCGGGTTCGTTCGGAGCACCTGACGGGAGCCCATATCTTCTTTGATACCGTCTCGGTAGGGGCTACCATGAACGCCATGCTGGCAGCGGCGATGGCCGACGGCCAGACCATCCTGGAAAACGTGGCCCGGGAACCCCACATCGTGGACCTGGCCAACTGCCTGAACATGATGGGCGCCGATATCCATGGTGCCGGCACCGACGTGATCAAGATCCGGGGCGTGAAGAAGCTGCACGGCTGCAACTACTCCATCATCCCCGACCAGATCGAAGCCGGCAGCTATATGGTGGCCGCGGCTATCACAAAAGGGGATGTGCTGCTGCACAACGTGATCCCCAAGCACATGGAACCCATCACCGCCAAGTTGCGGGCTGCCGGTTGTGAGGTCACCGAATACGATGACTCCATGCGCATCCGCCGCACCGGTTCGCTGAAACCCCTGAAAATCAAGACCATGCCGCATCCCGGCTTCCCCACGGACATGCAGCCGCTGATGACCGTGCTGCTGACCCTGGCCGAGGGCACTTCCATCGTCACCGAAGGCATCTGGGAAAATCGGTTCCGCTATGTGGACGAGCTCATCCGCATGGGGGCCAATATCCAGGTAGACGGTCAGGTGGCGGTGATCGAAGGCGTCAAGAAGCTGAGCCCGGCCCCCTTGCGGGCGCTGGACCTGCGCGCCGGTGCCGCCATGGTTATGGCCGCCCTGGCTGCCGATGGTGTGAGCGAGATCGATGAGACCGCCCACATTGAACGGGGATATGAGAACATTGTGGAAAAACTGCAGACTCTGGGGGCGGATATCCGCCGGGTGGAAACCCCGGTGAACACCGTCACCCGTGCCATGTGACGAGGTCGCGTCCATGGCATTGTTCACAACTTTATATTCCGGTTCTTCCGGTAACTGCGCCCTGGTGGTCCACCAGGGCCGTTACCTTCTTATCGACATGGGCAAGAGCTGCCGCCTTACCCTGAAGGCCCTGTCCAGCCTGGGACTGGCCGTCTCGGACTGTGAGGGCATCCTCATCACCCATGAACACGCCGACCATGTGGCCGGTCTGGAAACCTTCCTCAAGCATTACAATGTGCCGGTATTTTCCAGCGCTGCCACCCTGGATATGCTGGAATCCCGGGGCACCCTGCCTCCGGCCATCGACGCAGTGGCTATGGACGGCCGCACCGAGGAGATCGGCGGATTCACCGTCCGTTCGTTCCCCACCAGCCACGATGTGCCCTGCTGCGGCTACCGTATCCAGACGCCGGACGGCAGGACCATGGCCCTGGCCACCGACCTGGGGGAGCTGACCCCGGTGGTGGCGGAGAATCTGGCGGGCTGTAATCTGGTGGCACTGGAAGCCAACTATGATGCGTTCAGCCTCCACGGCGGGCCGTATCCCTACTATCTCAAGGTGCGCATTGCCAGTGACCGGGGTCACCTGGACAACCGGGCCTGCGCGGCTACGGTGCTGGATCTGATTCAGGACGGATGCAAAAAGTTTGCCCTGTGCCATCTGAGCCAGACCAACAATACCCCGGAACTGGCACTGACCACCGTATATAATGTCCTGCTCAGTGCGGGCATCCAGCCCGGGCGGGATGTGCTGATCCAGGCCCAGAGCCGCAATGAGGTTTCCCCTTACATAGAATTCTGAGGTCCGTTCATGCAAAACATTGATTTGATCTGTGTCGGCAAGCTCAACGCCTCCTATTTTGCGGCGGGGGTGGCTGAATACCAGAAACGTCTGGGGGGCTTCTGTCATTTCCGTATCATCGAGCTGCCCGAAGCGCCGGTGTCCGACCGCAATCCCAGTCCGGCCCTGATTGAAAAAGCCCTGGATAAGGAAGGCAAGGCCATGCTGGCGGCAGTGCGCAAGGGCGCCTATGTGGTGGCCCTGTGCGTGGAAGGCCGCCAGATCTCCAGCGAGGAACTGGCCACCCTGATCGCCGACCGGGCCAACAGCGGAGCAGGGGATATGGTCTTTCTCATCGGGTCCTCCCACGGGCTGTCGCCCCAGGTCAAGGCGGCGGCTCAGGCGCGCATCTCCCTGGGACGGATCACCCTGCCCCATCAGCTGGCCCGTCTGGTGTTGACCGAACAAATTTACCGCGCCTGTACCATCAATGCCGGTATGAAATATCATAAGTAAACACAAAACAAAGAGCCCCCGCACCGTCTGGTGCGGGGGCTCTTTTACTTATCTGTCAGGCAGCGTACCGGCAAGGAATGCTCAGTACTTCAGCGCGTCCAGATTTTCCCGGTAGGGGGTATCCAGCGGGTTGGACATGGGCGCCTGGGCCTTGTACTTGGCCAGCATGGCAGCGCTGCGGGCAGGGTCGGCCAGGGTGCCGGCGCCGGCAATGCAGCCGCCGGGGCAGCCCATGCCTTCCAGCAGGTAGCCGTTGTACTTGCCGGCCTTGGCCATCATCATCATCTTGCGGCATTCCGCCAGACCCTGGGCGGAAGCCACTTTGACTTCGCGGGTGGGGTCCAGCTTCTTGATGACGTTGACCACAGCCTGGGCCACGCCGCCGGAAACCGCGAATCCACGGCCGTCGCCGCTGGCTTCGTCAAAGTTGTCGTTGGGATCGTCGGGCAGGGAGCTGAAGTCGATCTCCTTGGCTTCAAACAGGCCCATCAGTTCCTCAAAGGTCAGAACAAAGTCCACCTCGCTGCGCACCGAGCGGCGGCTGGCTTCCAGCTTCTTGGCGGCGCAGGGGCCGATGAAGCAGATGCGGGCGTCCTTGTCATCCTTCTTGATCAGGCGGGCGGTCAGCACCATGGGGGTCATGGTCATGCTGATGCAGTCGGCGTATTCGGGGAAGAGTTTCTTGGCCATCACGCTCCAGGCCGGGCAGCAGGAGGTGCCCATGAAGGGATGCTTGGCAGGCACCTCTTCCATGAAGTCCTTGGCCTCGTCGATGGTGCACAGGTCAGCACCGATGGCCACTTCGGAGATGCCGGCAAAGCCCAGCATCTTCATGGCTTCCCGCAGCTTGGCGGGGGTCACGCCGGGGAACTGGTTCACAAAGGCGGGGGCAACGATGGCAATGACCCGGTCGCCGCGCTTGATGGACTGGATCAGCTGGAAGATCTGACCCTTGTCCACAATGGCGCCGAAGGGGCAGTTCACCAGGCACATGCCGCAGCTCACGCACTTGTTGTAATCGATCTCGGCGCGGCCGTACTTGTCGGAATGGATGGCGTCCATGCCGCAGGCATTGGCGCAGGGGCGCTCCACACGCACGATGGCATTGTACGGGCAGGTGGCCACGCAGCGGCCGCACTTGACGCACAGGCTCTGGTCGATGTGGCTCTTGCCGTTGCGGAAGCTGATGGCCTTTTTGGGGCAGACTTCCTGGCAGGGGTGCGCCAGGCAGCCCTGGCACAGGGAAGTGACCTTGATGAGTTTTTCCGGGCACTTGTTGCAGGCGTACTTGATGACGTTGATCAGGGGCGGCTCGTAATACTTGTCCGCGGTGATGATGCTGTCCAGACCTTCGCTGGCCGAGACGCTCTCATCCAGCGGCCGCAGGGACAGGCCCATGGCCAGGCGGATGCGCTCGGACACGATGGCTCTCTCCAGAAAGATGCTGCTGCGCAGCGAGCGTTCCTCGCCGGGGATGATCTCATACGGAAGTTCCCGCATCAGGTAGTCGATATCCACCTTGTCGTTCACTTCGTAAGCCATCCGGGCAACTTCGGTAAAGACCTTGCGCCGAATGTCGGTAACGGGGGTATAAATGCCTCTCATTGCGCTTTACTCTCCTTAATACGCATTTTGGGAGCGCACGGAAAAAACACGCCTTTTCCCGCAATTTCCTAGAACATGTGGCTCCTGTTAAAATATTACCAAGAACCACCGCATTTGGCAAGGGGAAAACACAAAATTGCGTGGTAAAACACCAAATTGACAGGAAACATTCGCTGCCATGAAAATTTCGACAAAAAGGCAGGGCCGCATAGGGCAGCCCTGCCTTCAAAACAACGTATGGTGCAGCGGCCTTACTCCTCGGCCACGGCCTTGCTGCGCTGGCCGTCCCAGGCACCCAGGGTCACGGTCACAATGTCGCCGCTCTTGTGGCCGGGGGCGGTGACCGCCACCGGCAGATACTGCTTGGTGTATCCGGTGAACAGGGTGGCGGACAAGGGCGTCTCCAACAGCACTTTGGCCTTCCGCCCTTCCATGGCGGCGGCTTCCTCGGCCCGCACCGCTTCCACCGCTTCGCTCATGCGGCGGCTGCGGGCTTCTTTTTCGTGCTCGGGGATCTGGTCGGGAAAATCATAGGCCGGGGTACCCGAACGGCGGGAGTAGGGGAAGACATGGACCTTCAGAAACCGCTGGCCGGTGACAAACTCCATGCTCTTTTCAAAATCTTCTTCCGTTTCCCCGGGAAATCCCACGATCACGTCGGTGGTCAGACTGAGGTTTTCAGTCCCGAAAGCCTCCCGCAGCTTGCCCACCACCTCGGCATACTGGGCAGTGGTGTAGGGGCGGCGCATGGCCCGCAGGGTCTTGTCGCAGCCGCTCTGCAGGCTCAGGTGGAACTGGGGGCAGAGCTGAGGCACGGCGGCCAGGCGGCGGATATCCTCGTCGGTGAGCATGTCCGGGTCCAGACTGCCCAGACGGATGCGGTCAATACCCGGCACCGCTGCCGCATGTTCCACCAGTTCCGCCAGCCCGGTGCCGGTGTCGGTGCCGTAGCTGGGCAGGCTGATGGCGGTCAGCACCACCTCCCGGTAGCCGGTCTGGACCAGCCGGTGCAGCTCGTCCAGAATGCTGCTCTCAGCCCGGCTGCGCACAGGTCCCCGGGCCCGGGGGATCACACAGTAGGCGCAGCGGCGGTTGCAGCCGTCCTCCACCTTCACAAAGGCCCGGGTATGCTCCGCAAACCGGTCCATGGGCAGTTCCTCGAATTTTTCCCCTTTTTCGTGAGGACGGATGTCCACCACCCGCTCGGCGTCACCGTCCAGCACCTTCTGTACCGCCTGCAGGATGGCATGGCGGTTGCCCGACCCGGTGACCACGTCCGCCTCGGCGATGGCCGCGGCCTCCTCCGGGAAAGCCTGGGGATAGCACCCGGTGAGTACGGTCACGGCGCCGGGATGCTCCCGCTTCTGACGGCGGAGCCATTTGCGGCTCTTCTGGTCGCCGAAGTTGGTCACCGTGCAGCTGTTGACCACATACACGTCGGCGGCTTCGCCTGTCTCGACCACGGTGTAGCCGCTGGCCTCGAACAGCTGGGCCAGGGCCCCGGTCTCATTCTGGTTGACTTTGCAGCCAAGGGTATAAAAGCTGACGCGCATAATCGGTCCATCCTTTTGTTCTAAAAAATCTGACCTTATCATTATAAAGGCAAACCGCCGAAAGCACAAGCAGCCATATTCCGCCGGTGCACCGCATAGGATGGGGCAAGAGTTTTGCAAAAGGGGAGGCTTCCGCATGAAGAAACGGCTTGTGTGCCTGGTATTGTGCCTGGCGTTGTGCCTGGCTACGGTCCCGGCGGCCCTGGCGCAGGAGATCGTGCCCGCCACCGCGGCGGATTTTGATGTGTCCTGCCAGGCGGCCATCCTGATCGACGAAGATTCCGGTACCGTTCTATACGAGAAAAACGCCGACGAGCAGAGGCCCATTGCCTCCATTACCAAGGTGATGACCCTGCTGCTGACCTTTGAGGCACTGGAAGCGGGCCGGATCTCTCTGACCGATTACGTGCCTGTGTCCGAGCATGCCTACAGCATGGGCGGCAGCCAGATCTGGCTGGAACCGGGGGAGCAGATGACCCTGGAGGAGATGCTCAAGGCCATCTGTATCTCCAGTGCCAACGATGCCGCCGTGGCGGTGGCCGAATATGTGGGCGGCAGCGAACCCGCCTTTGTGGCCATGATGAACGAGAAGGCAGCCGAGCTGGGCATGACCAACACCCACTTTGAAAATGCCTGCGGTCTGGACACTGACGGCCACCTGTCCACCGCCCGGGACGTGGCCATCATGAGCCGGGAGATGCTGCTCCACCACACCGAGGTGGAGGACTACTGCATGATCTGGATGGATTATCTGCGGGACGGTGCCACCCAGCTCATCAATACCAACAAGCTGCTGCGCAGCTACAGCGGTATCACCGGCCTCAAGACCGGTACCACCGGCAAGGCGGGGGTGTGCATCAGCGCCAGCGCCCAGCGGGGCAACCTGCGGCTCATTGCGGTGGTGCTGGGGGCCCCCTCCAGCCAGGACCGGTTCAACGCGGCCACCGCTCTGTTGGATTACGGCTTTGTGAATTATGAGAGCATGTCCGCCGCCCTGCCGGAGGATACCCCCAAAACCCTGCCGGTGGAACACGGCACCCAGGAACTGGTGGAATTGGAATACACGGCGCCCGGCAGTTATCTGATGCCCAAGGATGCGGTGGGAGAACTTACCTCCCAAATCACCCTTCCCTCGGCGGTACAGGCCCCTGTCAGCGCCGGACAGCAGCTGGGAACCATAAAAATTCTCAACAACGGTTCCGAGCTGGCTTCCTGCCCCATTGTGGCTGCGGGTGACGTAGCGGCGCGCAGTTTTGGGTTCTGCCTTGGCAGGCTTGCCCAGTCCCTGATCCTGCAGGGTGAAAATTTTGTGCAAAAGCAATGAAAAGCGGCATGGCCAACGCTTGACAAGGCCGCCGCGAAACGGTATCATGGAATTACTAACAATCAAAGGAGGAGCTAACGATGAGTGTCAAATACAATGGCAAACATCTGGCAAAATTTATCCGTCCTGAAGAATATGACGCTATCTTTCCGCAGGTCGAGCTCGCCCATCGCCAGCTGGAGACGAAATCCGGCGCAGGCAATGATTTCTTGGGTTGGCTCGACCTGCCTGTCAATTATGACAAAGAGGAATTCGCCCGCATCAAGCAGGCAGCCGAGAAAATCCGTTCTGATTCCGATGTGCTGCTGGTTGCCGGTATCGGCGGTTCCTACCTGGGCGCCCGCGCCGTTGTGGAGGCCGTCAAGGGCCAGTTCCACAATGAAATTCAGGATGGCCTGAAAATTTATTTCTGCGGCAACACCATCTCTCCCACGGCCCTAAATGACATCATTCACATGACCAAGGGCAAGCGCTTCTCCATCAACGTCATCTCCAAGTCCGGCACCACCACCGAGACCGCTCTGGCCTTCCGCGTGCTGCGCAAGCTGCTGGAAGATTCCGTCGGTCCCGAGGAAGCCAACAAGCGCATTTACGCCACCACCGACCGCGCCCGCGGCACCCTGAAGCAGCTGGCCGACGCCCAGGGTTGGCCCACCTTTGTGGTCCCCGACGACGTGGGCGGCCGTTACTCCGTGCTCACCGCCGTGGGTCTGCTGCCCATCGCCTGCGCCGGGATCGACATTGATGCCCTGATGAAGGGCGCTGCTGATGCCCGCGAGCAGTTCAGTGTCTGCAGCATGGATAACGACGCTTACCGTTACGCCATGACCCGCAACATCCTGTACCGCAAGGGCAAGAAGGTGGAGACCCTGGCCGCGTTTGAGCCGGACTTCACCATGATGAACGAATGGTACAAGCAGCTGTTCGGTGAGAGCGAAGGCAAGGACCAGAAGGGCCTGATGCCCACTTCCTGCATCTTCTCCACCGACCTGCACTCCATGGGTCAGTTCCTGCAGGATGGCAGCCGGGTCATGTTTGAAACCTACGTGGACATCAAGAACACCCGCGAGGACTTCTTTATCCCCGAGCTGGAAGGCAACTTCGACGGTCTGAACTTCTTGGCCAATCAGAACATGTCCGTTGTCAACCGCAAGGCCATGGAAGGCACCATCCTGGCCCACACCGACGGCGGCGTGCCTCTGGGCGTCATTGAAGTGGACAGCCTGGATGCCTATAACGTGGGCGCCCTGATCTACTTCTTCTGGAAGGCCTGCGCTGTGTCCGGCTATCTGCTGTCGGTCAACCCCTTCGACCAGCCCGGCGTGGAAAGCTACAAGAAGAACATGTTCGCGCTGTTGGGCAAGCCCGGCTATGAGGCCCAGAAGGCTGAGCTGGAAGCCAAGCTCAACGGTTGAGAATAATTCCCCCCACTACTTTTAAGGAGGCACACTCTTATGATCAAACTCATCGTAGGCGCCAAAGGCTCCGGCAAGACCAAGACTCTCATCGACATGATCGACCAGGCCACCCGCACTTCGGCCGGCAACATCGTCGTTATCGAAAAGTCCATGAAGCTCACCACCGAGATCAACCACAAGGCCCGTCTGCTGGATGTGGACGAGTACGACATCAAGGGCGCCGAGATGTTCTACGGCTTTGTTGCGGGCGTTCTGGCCGGCAACTACGACATCACCGAGCTGTTCATCGACGGCATTCTGAAGGTCGTTGACCACGATATGGAGCAGGCCACCAAGGTCCTGGCCGAGATCGACAAGATCACCGCCAACAATGTGGAAGTGGTCGTCACCGTTTCTGCCAACGTGGAAGAACTGCCCGAAGGCATCAAGAAATATCTGTAAACCGCAGTGCGGCTGGGGCGGTCCTTCCGGGTACCGCCCCTTTTCTTGTGGTGGGGAAGGGCGAAAAAACAATTTCTTGCGTTTTTTTGCGGATTTTGGTTGACAAGCCCCCCTTCCTTGTGTATACTAGATAAGCGACCTTTTGAGGTGAAGTATGCAATTTGATATTCGGAACTTTCTGCAAAGCGCGAAAACCCCCTATACAACGCAGTTTTCCGCTGATCTTTCGGCGGCGGACTGGGACGGTTTCCGTGTGCCCGACCCGGTAGAGTGTGCGTTTGCCGCTCAGCCTACCCAGGAAGGCGCCGTGATGACGCTGCACGTGAAGGCTGCTGTAGAAGCCGAATGTGCGCGCTGCCTGGCGCCTGTGCATGAATCGTACGACTTCACCCGGGAATATCTGGTGCGTATGCGCGATCTCGATGATATGGATTTCGAGCTGCCGCTGGATGACCAGGGTCAACTGGATTTGCGGGAACTCGCCTATCAGGAATTGATCTTCGAGGTCCCGCGGGTGCTGCTGTGCAGCCCCGATTGCCAAGGTCTATGCCCCATCTGCGGCAAAAGAAAAGCGGAAGGCTGTGCCTGCCAAGTGGCGGCCGATGCCGCCCCTGTGGATGCAAGGCTTAGCATATTAAAACAACTGCTTAGTTGAAATTCACCAAGGAGGTGCGATAAAATGGCAGTCCCTAAGAGAAAGCAGTCCAAAGCCCGCCGCGACAAGCGCCGTTCCAATGTCTGGAAGCTGGAAGCGCCTACGCTGGTGAAATGTCCTCAGTGCGGCGAGCTGACGGTGCCCCATCAGGTTTGTGGCAAGTGCGGCTACTACAAAGGCCGTGAAGTCGTTAAGGTCAGCAAGGAAGCCTGAGCGGATTTTTTCAAAGCAGGGGAGGGGGACCAGTTCCCCCTCTTTTTCTTTGCGTATTTTCGTGGTATACTACTGATATTCTTGCAGATGGAAAGGGGAATGCGACATGCCGCTGCTCGTACAGAGCGTGGACGAAAACTCTCTGGCCCAGCGTCTGGGCCTGGGGGCCGGCTGCCGTTTGATGGCCATCGACGGCAACCCTTTGTGTGATGCCCTGGATTATCAGTATTACACCGCTTCCAAAAAATTCACCCTCACCGTCTGTGAGGACGGCAAGCAGCGGGACATTCCGGTGGAAAAGGAGCAGTACGAGCCTTTCGGCTGCAACTTCAAAACCTATCTGGCGGATGAAAAGCACAGCTGTGACAACCACTGCATGTTCTGCTTCATCGACCAGCTGCCCCCGGGTATGCGGGCGCCTCTTTACTTCAAGGATGATGATGAGCGCCTGTCCTTTCTGTACGGCAACTACATCACCATGACCAACCTTTCCGAACGGGAAGTGGAACGCATCATCAAGATGCACATCAGCCCCATCTTCATCTCGGTGCACACCACCAACCCTGCCTTGCGGGTGCGGATGATGGCCAACAAGAAAGCGGCCGATACCCTCAAGTATCTGGATCTGTTCGCCAAGGCGGGCATCGAGATGAACTGTCAGCTGGTGCTCTGCCGGGGCATCAACGACGGGGACGAACTGCGCCGCACCCTGGATGATCTGCTGGCCCTGCGGCCCCATGTGGGCAGCATCGCGGCGGTTCCTGCGGGCATCACCGATTACCGGGACAAGCTGTTCAAGCTGACCGCCTACGATGCCCAGACTGCCGGGGAAACCCTGGATATTCTGGAGGAATACAGCCGCCGCTGCCGGCAGCAGTACGGCCGCAGCATCGTCTATCCCAGCGACGAATGGTACCTGACCGCCGGACGGGAGATCCCGCCCACCGAATTCTATGATGATTTCGCCCAGCTGGAGGACGGCGTGGGCATGTGGCGGCGGTACCACGATACCTTCCTGGAGGAGCTGGCCAAGCCCCGCCGTCTGGTGCTGCCCCGCCGCATCGACGTGGTCACCGGGACTCTGGCGGCCCCCCTCATCGAGCAGATGGCCCAGGAGACCCACCGCCGCTATCCCGGGGTGCACATCACCGTCCACGCCATTGAAAACCACTTTTTCGGCGGCAACGTGAGCGTGGCGGGGCTGGTCACCGCCACCGACATCATTGATCAATGCCGCGGCAAACTCAGCGGGCACATCCTGGCCGTGCCCGAAGTGATGCTGCAGGATGAGGAGGACCGCTTCCTCGATGATATCACCCCTGAACAGCTGGGGGAAGCCCTGGGCTGCCGGGTGGTGGTGATCCCCACCGACGGCGCGGGCAGCTGCCGCGCCTATCTGGGGGTACGGATGCTCAAATCCGCCCCCCACAAGCCAAAGGAGGAATGACCACATGGCAAAACCGATCGTGGCCATCGTGGGCCGCCCCAATGTGGGCAAGTCCACCATCTTCAACAAACTTACCGGCCAGCGCATCGCCATTGTGGAGGACACCCCCGGCGTCACCCGGGACCGGATCTTCTGCGATTGTGAATGGGGCGGCCACAAGTTTTTGCTGGTGGATACCGGTGGTATCGAACCCAGCATTGACGACGGCATTCTGGCCCATATGCGTCAGCAGGCCCAGATGGCCATCGACTCTGCCGACTGCATCGTCATGGTCACCGACCTGCGGGCCGGTGTGACCCCCCAGGACCACGAGGTGGCTTCCATGCTCATGCGCAGCGGCAAGCCGGTGGTGCTGGCCGTGAACAAATGCGATAAAATCGGTGACCCGCCCATGGAACTGTATGATTTCTACGCCCTGGGCCTGGGGGAACTGGTGCCTGTTTCCGGCGTGCACGGCCACGGCACCGGCGACCTGCTGGACGCCGTCTGCTCTCACCTGAATTTCTCGGAAGAGGAGCAGGAGGACGAGGACCGCATTCCGGTGGCGGTCATCGGCCGTCCCAACGTGGGCAAATCCAGCCTGATTAACCGGATTCTGGGGGAAGAGCGCCTGATCGTGGCCAATGAGGCCGGTACCACCCGGGATGCCATCGACACCGAGGTGAAAAACCAGTACGGTAAGTTCATCTTCACCGACACCGCCGGCCTGCGCAAAAAAGGCAAGGTGGAAAGTGGTGTGGAGCGTTTCAGCGTGCTGCGCAGTCTGGCCGCGGTGGAGCGCAGCCGGGTCTGCGTCATCATGATCGACGCCACCGTGGGCTTTACCGAGCAGGACTCCAAGGTAGCGGGCTACGCCCATGAGCAGGGCAAGGGCTGCATCATTGCGGTAAACAAGTGGGATGCGGTGGAAAAAGACACCTACACCATGGACCGCATGCGCAAGGAGCTGGAAGAGTCCTTCAGTTTCATGTCCTATGCCCCCATCATCTTCATCAGCGCCAAGACCGGCCAGCGCATTGACAAGCTGTTTGAGACCATCCACTATGTGGACGTGCAGAACGGAACCCGCATCCCCACCGGCGCCCTCAACGAGATGCTGGCCCGGGCCACGGCGCGGGTACAGCCGCCTTCAGACAAAGGCAAGCGCCTGAAGATCTTCTATATCACCCAGAGTTCCACCCGCCCGCCCACATTCGTCTGTTTTGTCAACCAGCGGGCATTGTTCCACTTCTCGTATCAGCGGTATATCGAAAACCAGATCCGTGAGAACTTCGGCCTGACCGGTACGCCGGTGCGCATGCTTGTGCGTGAACACGGCGACGGGTCGGCCCGATAAGCGAAAGGGGAAGGAATCATGACTCTTCATCTCATTGCAGCTGTGGTGCTGGTGGCCCTGGAAGGCTACCTGCTGGGCAGCATCGTTTTCGGAATCCTCATTTCCCGCCTGCTCTGCCGTGATGATGTGCGGACCCACGGCAGCGGCAGCGCCGGCATGACCAACATGCTGCGCACCTACGGCAAGTTGCCCGGAGCGGCCACCGCCATCGGCGATGTGGCCAAAGGTGCAGTGGCGGTGTTCATCGGCAAATGGCTGTTCACCGCTCTGGTGCCCCAGCTGGACCCGGCCTGCGGGGCCTATCTGGCCGCCATCTTTGCCTGTATCGGCCACATGAAGCCGGTCTGGTTCGGCTTCAAGGGTGGCAAGGGGGTGCTGGTTTGCGGCGGCGCCATTCTGGCGCTGCAGCCTCTGGTGTTCCTGATGCTGGTGGTCATTTTCCTCATTGAGTTTGCCATCACCCGCATCGTTTCCCTGGGCAGCATCATCATCGCGGCGGTGTATCCCATCCTGACGCTCTGCTTCTGGGCTTGGCACGGTGCGGACGTGCCCAACCTGGTGTTTATCTTTGTCTGCAGCGTCATCATGGCGGCAATGGTCATTTATATGCACCGCTCCAACATCCAGCGCCTGCGCAACGGTACCGAGTATCGATTCGGCCAGAAGAAGAAAGAATCCGACGAAAAGTAAGCCGTCCGGGAACCGTATTGCGGCGGTCCCGGCCATATCGCTGATACCGGAACATAAAAAACAAAATCCCCGGGCTGTCCCATGCCGGAAAACGGCAGGCAGCTCGGGGATCTTTCTTTGTATTTTACGGGAAAGTCATCACAGCCGGACCATATCCGGGGTGATGTCGGCCAGAGTCTTGGCACCGCACATGGACATGGTGTCGGCCAGTTCGGCGGCCAGTTGGTCCACATAGGCCTTCACGCCCTCGGCGCCGGCACCGTACACGGCGGTGACAAAAGGCCGCGCAATCAGTACCGCGTCGGCACCCAATGCCAGGGCGCGGAACACATCCAGACCGGTGCGGATGCCGCCGTCCACCAGGATCAGCGCCCGACCCTTCACGGCCTTGGCAATTTCCGGCAGGACTTCGGCGGTGGCGGGGGTGCCGTCCAGCACACGGCCGCCGTGGTTGGAAACCACAATGCCGGTCGCACCGGCCTGCACGGCCTTTTCGGCCCCCTTGACGGTCATGACGCCCTTGACGATAAAGGGAACACCCGCATCTCGGATGATCTCGCCCAGCTGCTCCACAGTTTTGCTGCCGGCGGGCGGGTCCAGATTCTTCAGGAAAGGCAGACCGGCAGCATCAATGTCCATGGCGGCCGCAAAGGCGCCGGATTCCCGGACCAGGGCCATCTTTTTGGCCACGGTAGCGGCGTCCCAGGGCTTGACGGTGGGCACGCCGAACCCTGCGTTGTCCCCGATGACCCGGCAGGCGGCTTCCATCACAGCGGGGTTGGTGCCGTCGCCGGTGAAGGCCAGAATCCCCGCATCCCGGCAGGCGGGCACCAGGATGTCATTGTAGGCCAGATCATCATATTTGGTGCCGTAGTGCAGCTGTACAGCGCCCACCGGACCGGCAAACACCGGCACCTTGAAGGTGTGCCCCAGCATGGTGCAGCTGGTATCCGGGCTGCCGGGC
Organism: uncultured Gemmiger sp.; assembly: GCA_944382785.1. Taxonomy (GTDB): domain Bacteria; phylum Bacillota; class Clostridia; order Oscillospirales; family Ruminococcaceae; genus Gemmiger. The sequence continues at coordinate 17,537 of CALWNO010000006.1, forward strand.
TCGCACAGGGTGTCCATGTTCACATGGATGGCTTGCCAGGCCGCGTAGTTGCGGATGGCGCAGTCCCCCACACCCTTGGCGCCGGGGCCGGGGATGGTCCCCCGGCAGACTTTGCCGTCACAGACGGGGCAGGCCTTGCAGGGGCCCATCTGCCCCCGTGCCTGTTCTGCGATATCCTGATATGTCATTGCCAACATCTCCCTTTCAGGCATGGTTTTTACCTGCTCCTATACTACCCCTTTTCGGATGTAAACGCAAGGGCGGCTTTCCTTTTTGCGGCAAGTGTGTTATCCTAAAAGGCAAGCGCAAATTCCCCATGAAAGGAGCCCCTGTACCTATGAAATTTTCCGAAATGCCCTATCAGCGTCCTGACCTGGCCGCAGTGCTCACCGGCTGCAAAAGTCTGGCTGTCCGGCTGGCTGCCGCCGAAAGCGGGGAAGAGCTGATTCATCTCTACCGAGAGGAAAACGACTTCCTGGCTCATTACCGCACCGCCCAGATTCTGGCTAATATCCATTATACCCTGGACACCCGGGATGAAACCTGGGCCGCCGAGCAGGACTGGTTTGACGCCAACAGCCCTGCCGTGGCCAATGCAGAGACCGACATTGCCCGGGCCATCCTCTCCAACCCCTATGCCGATGCCCTGGAAAAAGCCTTCGGCTCCACCGTGCTGCCCACCCTGAAAAACCGGGTGCTCTCCATGGACGAGCGGGTCATCGACCTGCAGAAGGAAGAAAACTCCCTGACCAGCGCCTACCAGCGGCTGTACGGCGGGGCGCTGGTGGAACTGGACGGCAAGCAGCTGACCATTCCCCAGCTGACTCCCTACAAGCAGAGCCTGGACCCCACCATGCGCCGGGCGGCCTACGAGGCCGAAGCCTCCTACTTTGATGCGCACCGCGCCGAGTTCGACGATCTGTATGACCGCCTGGTGAAGAACCGCACCCAGCAGGCGCATATCCTGGGCTACAAGGATTACAGCGAGCTGAGCTATGTCCGCATGAACCGCATCGGCTACGGCCAGAAGGAAGTGGCAGCCTTCCGCAAGGAAGTGGAAGAGCAGGTGGTGCCGCTGCTGCGCCGTATGCTGGACCTGCGTGCCAAGCGTACCGGCATTGCGCATCCCATGTTCTGGGATTCCGGCGTCTGCTTTGCGGACGGCAACCCCGCGCCCCACGGCACCTACGAAGAACTCATGGCCGGTGCCCGCAAGATGTACCATGAACTGAGCCCTATCACCGGAGAGTTCATCGACTTCATGCAGGACAACGAGATGTTCGACGTCATGAGCCGCCCCGGCAAGATGACCGGCGGTTATGAGGAGATCATTCCCGATTACAAGGCCCCCTTTATCTTTGCCAACTGGAACGGCACTTCCGGGGATGTGGACGTGCTCACCCATGAAGCCGGCCATGCCCTGGAAGCCTACCTGGCTGCCCGCACCGATATCCCGCAGGAACTGCAGTGCCCCGGCATGGAGAGCGCCGAGATCCACTCCATGTCCATGGAGTTCCTCACCGCGCCCTGGCATCATCTTTTCTTCGGCCCCGATACCGGCAAGTATGAGCTCTATCACGCCGAGGACAGCTTTGTATTCCTGCCCTACGGCTGCATGGTGGATGAATTCCAGCACATCGTCTACCAGAACCCGGACCTGACCCCGGAACAGCGCAACGCCGAATGGCTCAAGCTGGAACAGAAGTACCGCCCCTGGAACGAGTTCGGCGACCTGCCTTTCTACAGCCGGGGAGCCGGCTGGCAGCGGCAGCTGCACATCTATGAGTGCCCCTTCTACTACATCGACTACTGCCTGGCCACCGTCATTGCCCTGCAGTTCTTTATTGCAGCCCTGCATGACCACGAGGACGCTTGGCAGCGTTACCTGAAACTGACCCGCCTGGCCGGTACTGCCTCCTATGCGGAGCTGGCCGAAGCTGCGGGCATGAAGGTCCCCTTCACCCCCGGCAGCCTGACCGACCTGTCCCGGGAAGTGGAAACCTGGATCGAACAGCATCAGCTGTAATACAAGCAAAAAGCCTTCCGTCCGGTGAACCCGGCGGAAGGCTTTTTTGTCAGTTATTGGGTGAGCGCTCGTTTTGCCTTGTACAGTTCCCGGTCGGCGGCCTCAATCAGGTCCGGGATGGTGTTCATGGTCTCGCTGTAAGCGGCGTACCCGATACAGAGGGAAACGTGCCAGGGTTCGCCGCTGGCGGCATTGTCCTCCTGCAAAGTCCGGATGATGTGGTCGCGCAGCTGGCAGATATCCGTTTCGCTGTCTGCCTCCCCAGCTACGATGAACTCGTCCCCGCCGTACCGTGCAATAAGAAACCGGGGCGGAACGGCCTTTTTCAGGGCGTTGGCAATCTGCACCAGAGCCCGGTCCCCGGCGGTGTGGCCGTAGGTGTCGTTGATGCTTTTGAAGCGGTTGGCGTCCATCATCAGCAGATACAGGGTTTTGTCGTGGCTTTTGATGTGTTCGGAAAGATACTGGATCAGTTGCGTTCGGTTGTTCAATCCTGTCAGGGGGTCCCGGGAGATCAACCGCGCCTGCCGGTTCTGGTACAGCAGGATGATGGACAGGGTGATTCCCACGCAGAGCATGGGGGCATCACCGCCCAGAAACAGCTGCAGGACGGAAAACAACAGTGGAAATACCACAAAAGAAGCAAGCATCCGATATTCGGCGCGGTGGGCATAGTGCCTCCGCTGCTTGGATTTGATATAGGCCCTGATGGCCGGGAAAGCGATATAGGCGTAGGCAACGCAGACCTGGAACCAGTGCAGGGGACCGCGCTGATACCCATCCGGGTCAATGTGAAATACCAGCCCGGTCAGAGTGACCAGCTGCAACAGGATTGCCGGTGCCAGAGCCAGGCCGAACAGACTCTTTTTGCCCAGCCAGGGGGATTCCATGCAGGTTTCGGCGTAGAGCAGCCACAGCACCGAGGTCAGATTCAACGCCAGAAAATACAGCTGATTGACCGCCCAGCTCAAGGGTTCCGGTGCACCCGCAGCATGCAGGAACGCCCAGGCCATGTCAAAGCCGAAGCTGAACAGCGCACAGCACATCAAGCCGATAAACAGCCGGACGCGGGGGGATTGATCAATGTCCCGCACCAGCTGGATGATTTCCAGGACCACGATCAGAATACAGATCAGGTTGATCTCGACGTACAGAATATGATCCATGCCGCACCTCCTCCGTGTTGAAGATGAATCATTCTGTGCTGACGATTTAACACAGTATACCATAGCCAAAAGGGAATGGAAAGATGGTATGAGCGTTTTTCTCTTTGCAGGGACAAAAACAGGGCTGCAAAAAAATCATCGCAAAAAAGGGGTTGACAGAGAAGAAAAGTTGTGGTATAGTCTGTTTGTAAGTTAGAAACAACTAACCGACCGGATACGCCACCTTTTGCCAAACCAAGCGGCGGAGGCGTGGCCAATTTTTTGAACCGGAAGTTAGAATGGACTAACTCCTAAAAGATACCAGGAGGCCCCTATCATGCGCAGAGATTTCGGCACCGCATTCATCACCCAATGTGCGCCGGTTATGGCCGGACTCAAGCCGGCCAACCTGTTCCGCTGGGTCGAGCCGGATGCCCATGCCATGTACAGCACTCTGGCAGTCTGGCGGGAACAGCTTTCGCCCCGGGGGGTACAGATCCGGGTACTCAAGGCCTGCGCCGTCAGTTCCGCCTTTCTGATTTATGTGTATCGGGGAAAACGCCTGGGGGAGGACCTGTGCCGTCCGGAAATCCAGGCTTATCTGTCCCGGACAGGATATCCCAAAGGAACGCCGGAGCAGCAGCTGGAGCATCTTTCCCGCCGCCTGTGCACCGAAGAGGAGTTTCCCCATGAAATCGGGGTATTCCTCGGCTATCCGCTGGAGGATGTCATCGGGTTCGTGCGGCACAAGGGCAAAAACTATACCTGCAAAGGCTATTGGAAAGCCTACGGCGACCCGGAAGCCGCCCGCGCCCGCTTTGCCAGCTACCGCAGATGTACCGATATCTATCTGCGCTGCTACCGCAAGGGGTTTACACCTGCCCGGCTCACCGTGGCCGCATAAAGGGGAGTCCCTTTCACTTTCGATTATTTCCTGCCTGCCGAAGAACGCACACAGCCATCTGCCTTCTTTGGAAAAAAGGCATTCCGAATCAACAAAACCGGCGCCCGTGTACTCTCCGTGCGGGCGCCGGTTTTGTTTGGCAAAAGATTATTCTTCCGGAAAGTGACTGGCGGCATATTCGGCCAGCCGGTCAAAGGTTTCGGGGCTCAGGTCATGCTCGATCTTGCAGGCGTCCTCGGCCGCAGTGGCCTCGTCCACACCCAGGGCGGTGAGAATGCGGGTCAGCAGCTTGTGCCGCTGGTAAATACGGGTGGCAATCTCGTACCCGGGGGCTTCCAGGGTGATGCAGCCGGCACCGTCCATGGAGATATACCCGGCCAGGCGCAGGTTTTTCATGGCCACGCTGACACTGGGCTTGGAAAAACCCAGCTCATTGGCAATATCAATGGAATGAACTTCCCCTTTGCGTTCCTGAATCATCAGGATCTTTTCCAGATAATCTTCCGCAGATTGGTGAATCTTCATAAAAAAGGCCTCACTTTATTGGTCTATACCTAAAACATTAGCACAAGCTAACCTGAAATGCAAGAAAAAGTGTTGATATTTTCAGTTAGTGGTGGTAAACTGCAACTGCCTTGAAGGTTAGTAAAAACTAACCGATATCATTTATCGGAGTTGCGGCAGGTACCGCAGCCGAAAAGAAGGAAAGAAGGAAATGCCAATGATGCCGATCACCATGGGCAAACCCGGAGAGCGGTACACCATCCGCAAAATCACCGGGCGGGATGAAGTGCGCCAGCATCTGGCCGAAATGGGCTTTGTGCTGGACACCGAGCTGGTCGTTGTCAGCGAATTGTCCGGCAACCTGATTTTGCAGGTCCGGGACAGCCGGGTGGCGCTGGACAAGGGGATGGCAAACCGGATTCTGGTCAGCTGAACGGGGAAATCCCGTTGGCCATAGATTTGTATGGAGGAGGCAATGCAATAAAAACGCTGAAAGAAGCCAGGGTAGGGGAAACCGTCACCGTGGCCCGGGTACACGGGGAAGGTCCTGTGCGCCGCCGTATCATGGATATGGGCCTGACCAAAGGCGTTCAGGTTCTGGTGCGCAAAGTAGCGCCGCTAGGGGATCCCATGGAACTGAACATCCGGGGATATGAACTCAGCATCCGCAAAGCAGACGCGGAGATGGTGGAACTGGTATAAAGCGGGCGGTTATCAAAAGCCGCCTTATTTCAGCCTCGGAGGTTAGATAAAACTAACTTCTGGGAATCCGTACAGAAAAGGGGAGCACACGCATGGGAATCAAGTTCCCCCTACACGCTGGAGGAAGTGGTGGCCCGGAGCTATCTGGTGACTGAAAAAACGGATGCGATTCTCAACATCATTGACGGCACCAACATCGAGCGCAACCTTTATCTGACCACCCAGCTCATCGAACTGGGCATTCCGGTGGTCATGGCGGTGAACATGATCGACCTGGTGCGCAAGAACGGCGACCGCATCGACCTGGGTAAGCTCAGCCGGGAACCGGGTTGCGAGGTGGTGGAGATCAGTGCCCTCAAAGGGGAGGGCAGTGACAAGGCCGCCCGGATGGCGGTGGAAGCAGCCCGGGAGGGCCGGGTAGGAGAACTGCCCCATGTTTTCACCGGCAGCGTGGAACATGCCCTGGCCCATATTGAGGAAAGCATTCAGGGTATGGTGGATGCCCGCTTTCTGCGCTGGTATGCCGTCAAGCTGTTTGAAAGGGATGAACGGATCCAGCAGGAACTGAACCTGGACAAAGCGACCCTGGAGCATCTGGACACCCATATCCGGGACTGCGAAGCCGAGATGGACGACGATGCCGAGAGCATCATCACCAACCAGCGGTATGCCTACATCGGGCGGGTGGTGGAAAAGGCGGTGCACAAGCAGGCACGCACCGGCGACCTGACCCCTTCCGACCGGATCGACCGCATTGTGACCAACCGTGTTCTGGCTCTGCCCATCTTTGTGGTGGTCATGGCTGTGATTTATTCCGTTGCCATGGGGCAGCTGCCCATCTCCATCGGCACCAAAGGGACTGACTGGGCCAACGATGTGCTTTTTGGGGAGATCGTCCCCGGCCTGTTCGATAAACTGCTCCTCAATGCCCAGGGCGAGCCGGTGGTGGCCCACTGGCTGTATGGCCTGATTCAGGACGGTATTGTAGCCGGTGTGGGCGCGGTGCTGGGCTTTGTGCCCCAGATTCTGGTCCTCTGCTTCCTGCTGGCCATTCTGGAGGATGTGGGGTATATGGCCCGGGTGGCCTTTGTCATGGACCGCATCTTCCGCCGTTTCGGCCTGTCCGGCAAGAGCTTCATCCCACTGCTGGTGGCAACCGGCTGCGGCGTGCCCGGCATCATGTCCACCCGCACCATTGAATCCGACCGGGACCGCAAAATGACCATCATGACCACCGGCTTCATCCCCTGCAGCGCCAAACTGCCCATTATCGGCCTGTTTGCCGGTGCTGTCTTTGGGGAGAATCCGCTGGTGGCTACCTCGGCTTTCTTTATCGGCATCGGGGCGGTGGTCATCTCCGGCGTCATGCTCAAGAAGTTCAAGGCCTTTGCCGGGGATCCCGCGCCCTTCGTTATGGAGCTGCCCGCCTACCATGTGCCTGCCTGGGGCAATGTGTTCCGGGCCACCGGGGAGCGGGGCCTGTCCTTCATCAAGCGGGCCGGCACCATCATTCTGGTATCTTCGGTGGTATTGTGGTTCCTGCAGGGATACGGTTTTGTGGACGGTGTCTTTGCAGAGGTGGAGGACAACAACCATTCCCTGCTGGCGGCCATCGGCAACGGCTTTGCCTGGATCTTCTACCCCCTGGGCTGGATGGGAGATATGGCCTGGAAAGCCACTGTGGCCACCGTTACCGGCCTGATCGCCAAGGAGGAAGTTGTCAACACCTTCGGTGTGTTGTATAATTACGCCGGAGATACGGACCTGATGCAGGATTCCAGCCCTATATGGGCAGCCGTGGCGGCGGACTTCGGCGCCGTGCGGGCTTACAGCTTCATGATTTTCAACCTGCTGTGCGCACCCTGCTTTGCCGCTATGGGTGCCATCAAGCGGGAGATGAACAATCCCCGCTGGACCTTGGGCGCTATCGGATATATGTGTGCCTTTGCCTATGTGATTGCCATGATCGCCTACCAGCTGGGCGGACTGATCTCCGGGGAAGCTGCCTTCGGCCCCTTCACCGTTCTGGCGCTTGTGGCGCTGGGGGTGTTGGTGTACCTGGTGGCGCGCCCCAATCCCTATAAGACGGAAAAACTCCGCCTGGACGTGCGCAAGGTCGTCACTGCCAAATAAAACCAACCCATTGAGAAACTGCAAAAGGAGGGTTTGCCATGCTGGCATTTCTGGGAAGTAATCTGGCCACCATTATTGTAGCGGTGCTGGTGTTCGGCGCCGTGGGGCTGGCCGTGTATAAAATGATCCGTGACAAGCGGGAGGGCAAGCACTCCTGCTCCTGCGGCGGCAGCTGCTCCGGGTGCTCCGGCTGCTCGGGCGGATGTGCCCACACCAAGCCCCATACCTGATAAAAGGATGAAACAACCGGACACGGCACACGCCGGGCAGAGCCCGTTTTGCCGTGTCCGGTTGTTTTTGTATGGAGCCGCCCGGCGGGCGGCTCGCCTTGACACTGTCCGGACTGCATGCTACAATGACCAACAGAATTTGTAGGAATTAGGAGGGGCATACCCTATGATCGATCAGTTTTCCCGCACCCGCACCATGCTGGGGGAGGCAGGTATGCAGCGCCTGCAGCACGCCCGGGTGGCGGTGTTCGGCGTGGGCGGCGTGGGCGGCTATGCCGTGGAGGCCCTGGCCCGCAGCGGCGTGGGTACCCTTGACCTGATCGATGACGATGAGGTCTGCCTGACCAACCTGAACCGCCAGATCATTGCCACCCATGATACCATCGGTCGTCCCAAGGTAGAGGTCTTTGCCGAGCGGATCCATTCCATCAACCCGGATGCGGTGGTCCATGTTCATCGGGTCTTTTTCGGCCCGGACACCGCCGGCCAGTTTGACTTTTCCGCTTTTGATTATGTGGTGGATGCCATTGATACGGTCAGTGCCAAGGTGGAACTGGCCTGGCTGGCCCAGCAGGCGGGTACGCCGGTGATCAGCTCCATGGGGGCCGCCGGTAAGATGGACCCCACCGCCTTTGAAGTGGCCGACCTGTATGCCACCTCGGTCTGCCCGCTGGCCCGGGCCATGCGTACCCAGTGCCGCAAGCGGGGGGTGAAGTCGCTGAAGGTGGTTTACTCCAAAGAGACACCCCATGCGGTGCCCGCCCAGAGCGGCGGCAGCCTGGACACCGCCCGCACCGGTTCCGGAAAGCGGTTCACCCCCGGTTCCAATGCTTTTGTGCCCCCGGTGGCCGGGCTGATCCTGGCCGGGGAGGTCATCAAGGACCTGGCCGACTGGCCGAACCTGGCAGACAAGGAGGTGACACCCCATGCCCCGTGACCTGCAGCCCTTTGAACTCATCGAGCGCAGCCTCATCAAAAAATACCGCAAACAGCTGTGGAACCCCTTTGTGGCCGCCATCAAGCGGTATGAGCTGGTACAGGAAGGGGACCGGGTGGCGGTGTGCATCTCCGGCGGCAAGGATTCCATGCTGCTGGCCAAGCTCATGCAGGAACTTCACCGCCATACCGAGGTGCCCTTTGAACTGAAGTTCCTGGTCATGGACCCCGGCTACGCCCCGGAAAACCGCCGCCAGATCGAGGACAATGCCAGGCTGCTCAATATCCCCATCACCGTGTTTGAAACGGATATTTTTGATACCGCCTACCATACCGACCGCAACCCCTGCTACCTCTGCGCCCGCATGCGGCGGGGCCACCTGTACAAGCAGGCCCAGCTCATGGGCTGCAACAAGATCGCCCTGGGCCACCATCTCAACGACGTGATTGAGACGGCTGTCATGAGCATGTTCTACGGGGCCCAGCTGCAGGGGATGCCTCCCAAGCTGCACAGCAAGAATTTTCCCGGTATGGAGCTGATCCGCCCGCTCTACTGTGTGAAGGAACAGGACATCATTGCCTGGGCCCGGTATCATGATCTGCATTTCCTGCAGTGTGCCTGTCGTATGACCGCCCGCAGCGATGAGCCGGGTGCCTCCAAGCGGCAGGAGGTCAAAACCCTGCTGCGGGAGCTGAAAAAGACCAACCCCAATATCGAGAACAATATTTTCAGCGCGCTGCATTCGGTCTGTCTGGACACCGTCCCCGGTTACAAGTCCCACGGGGTAGCTCACACCTTCCTGGAAGGGTACGACGACGCGCCGCCTGTTTCCGAATAAACCAAAACCAGCACCTGCCATCCTGCAAGGGGGCGGGTGCTGGTTTTATGCCCGGTCATTGGATAAAACAGACTCTTTCATCCCGCCCAAAGTCCTTGCATAGAATAAAGGAGCAGAGCATATTCAGGGTTTGCGCACCGGGGGAGCCGCGGGGCCTGATGTGTTCCGGCGGTGATATCCGGCAGGCCACAGAGACCGAAATAGTTCCCGGGCCAGGTGGCAGAACCGTATTGTTACATAGGAAGAACTCGGCTTTATAGTGCGTCCATCCGGTGGAAACGTCCATCTGTTTGTGCGTTGCTTCGCTGGACATTTGGGCATGCATGCGGTACAATAGACAAGAACCGCAGTTGTGCGCTCAAGCGCCCTCGGTTTGAATCTGCTTTGTATCACCTGAAAGGGGAACACAATGGGTAAATATTTTGGTACCGACGGCTTCCGCGGGGAAGCCAACATCAACCTGACCGCCGACCACGCCTACAAGGTGGGCCGGTTCCTGGGCTGGTACTATAACGAAAAACGCCGCCGCGCCGCCGAGGAAGGCCTGGCACCCCAGCAGGGCCCGGCCCGCATCGTCATCGGCAAGGATACCCGCCGCTCCAGCTATATGTTTGAGTACAGCCTGGTGGGCGGTCTGGTGGCTTCCGGCGCGGACGCCTACCTGCTGCATGTCACCACCACCCCGTCTGTGGCGTATATTGCCCGGGTGGACAATTTTGACTGCGGCATCATGATCTCCGCCTCCCACAACCCGTACTATGACAATGGCATCAAGCTGATCAACGGGCAGGGCGAAAAGATGGACGAAGAGACCATCGCTCTGGTGGAAGCTTATCTGGACGGCAACCTGGAGGCCTTCGGCCAGAAGTGGGAGGAGCTGCCCTTTGCCCACCGCGACAAGATCGGCTGTACTGTGGACTACATCTCCGGCCGCAACCGGTATATCGGCTACCTCATCAGCCTGGGTATGTACAGCTTCCGCGGTGTGAAGGTCGGCCTGGACTGCGCCAACGGTTCCAGCTGGAATATCGCCAAGGCTGTGTTTGATGCACTGGGCGCCACTACCTATGTCATCAATGCGGAACCCAATGGCCTGAACATCAATCTCAACGCAGGCTCTACCCATATTGAAGGCCTGCAGAAGTTTGTGGTGGAAAAGGGCCTGGACGTGGGCTTTGCCTACGACGGCGACGCCGACCGCTGCCTGTGCGTGGACGAAAAGGGCAATGTGGTCACCGGCGACCATATTCTGTATATCTACGGCCGCTATATGAAGGAGCGGGGCAAGCTTGTCACCAACACGGTGGTTACCACCGTCATGTCCAACTTCGGGCTGTACAAAGCTTTTGATGAGCTGGATATCGACTATGCCAAGACCGCTGTGGGCGATAAGTACGTTTACGAGTATATGCAGCAGCACGGCAGCCGCATCGGCGGTGAGCAGAGCGGCCATATCATCTTCAGCAAGTATGCCTCCACCGGCGACGGTATCCTGACCAGCCTGAAACTGATGGAAGTGATGATGGCCCGCAAAAAGCCCATGAGCGAACTGGCTGCGCCGCTGGCCATTTATCCCCAGGTTCTGGAGAATGTGCGGGTGACCGACAAGGCCGCTGCCCAGAATGACCCGGATGTGCAGGCTGCCGTACAGGCGGTTGCCGCCGAACTGGGGGATACCGGCCGTATCCTGGTGCGGGAATCCGGCACCGAACCTTTGGTCCGCGTGATGGTGGAAGCTCCCAGCAAGGAGATCTGCCAGAAATTTGTGGACCAGGTCGTGGAAGTGATCCGTGCAAAAGGATACGAACAGGCGTAAAAAACCAGGGATGCTTTGATTTTTTTGCAAAAAAATCAAAAAAATGCTTGACAAAACCATTCAAAGCCGTTATAATCATACATGCTGATTGACCGGCTCGGTCGTAACCGGGTGTAGCGCAGTTTGGTAGCGCGCTTGAATGGGGTTCAAGAGGCCGTGAGTTCGACTCTCGCCACTCGGACCAAACAAGGGCCGTCAGTCAGCCCGTCAAAAGGACCGTGAAACGCAAGTTTCACGGTCCTTTTGCTATATCCGGCCTTCGGACCGGGAAGCCCTGCAACAAGCAAAAAAATGGGCGGAAAATTTTACAAAAAGCAGGGGGCAGAATCCTTGCATTGTCGTGCGCATCAATGGTATGCTGAAACCGAAAACGGACAAGCGCTCAACCGACTGAATGTCCACCTGAAAGGCGGTGCAGACGATGCCCAACACGCACTTTGTATTTACGGTCACGCCCTATGATCGGGAGCAACTTTTGCCTCAGGTAAGTCATGCTCTGGAACAGCGGACGGAACTGGTTTCGCGGCAGAAATATCCCGGCCTGTGGCGCTTGACGGATTCCTTCCGGAAAAATCCGGGAGGAAGTACACGCAGTCCGCTCAGAACCCGGATGATGAGTATTGTCTGGCTGGTGCTGGGGATATTTCTCCTTGTGCCGAGCCTGATGGCTCCACGGGAGCTGATGGTGCCGCTGCTCGTGGGGGCGGTGGCTATCGCGGCGGGTGCAGGCGGGCTGTGGAGAGGCCGAAAAAACCGGAAAAATCCCTTTGACAAATCCGCCGCCATTCTCTTGTCCAGGTTAAAAAGTCTGCCGGAAGGGGAGGAAATTCAGGTGGCCTTTTCGGCGGACGGCATGACGATGGGGGCCTCTGATCAAAGTACCCGGACCATCCCCTGGGATCAGTTTACCTGTGCGGTGGAAACTCCCGATACCATTCTGCTTGTGTATGAACATCAGGTGCTTCTGCTGCAGAAAAAGGATTTGACCCTGGGAACGCAGCAAAACTTCCGTATGCTGCTTTCCTCCTGCATCCCGGCCTGCCGGTTCCTCTGAAAGGAGTTTGTATGAAAAAGACGGTACTGGAAACCAGAACTCCGCCATATTCCCTGCATGACATGCAGGTGACGGCCTTCCGGGTCCGCAAGGATGAGATCACCCTGCAGACTGCCACCGGTCTTGTGCGGACGGAACCGCCCGGGGACCAGCCGGACGGATGGGTGGAATTTCATGGAGTACAGTGGGATTTCAGCTATGCGTATCTGCTCCGGTATGACGGTCTGGCGGGTAACGTAGGCCCTTTCCGGGGAAAAAAATTCTTGCTGAAAGAGTTTCTTAACCGGTATCCGGAACCATATTATGTGATTCTGGATGAAACCTATGGATATCATCAGGCCAAATACAGCGGCTTCTTCCATGAAAAAGAGGCCATTCGGGAGTGTATTCTGGAAATCTGCTATGACGGCGACATGGTTTTTGTGACAGAGGAATGACCACAGGGTAGAAATACAGTGCAGGAAAGGCGGTGCGGGGGCATGTGTGGGCGGTATCAGTTTTCCACCGAAAGATACCGGGAATTTCAGCAGATTGTGCGCCAGGCGCAGCGGCGCAGGGGTGGGGACGAGGCAAAGATGACCTTCCCACTCACGGGGGATATCGCCCCGGCCCAGGAGGCCCCTGTCCTGATCGCCGAGGGGAACCGGGTGACTGCCGTGTTCCAGCGGTGGGGGATTCCGGGCTGGCGGGGCGGGCTTGTGATCAATGCCCGGGCGGAGACGGTGTGTGATAAACCCATGTTCCGCCGCAGTATGACCGGGCGGCGGTGTGTGATCCCCGCCACCGGCTATTATGAGTGGGACGCGGCCCGGCATAAATATTTCTTTCAGCAGCCGGGCGCGCCCCTGTATCTGGCCGGAATTTATGACAATGTGGATGGGCAGGATTGTTTTGTGGTGCTGACAACAACTCCCAATGACTCGGTGCGGGATATCCATGACCGCATGCCCTTGATCCTGTCCCATGACCAGGTGCGCCCATGGCTGACCGATTCCCTGGCCGCGCTGGAATTGCTGACCACCGTTCCGCTGCCTCTTGTGCGGGAGAGCGAGGACGGCCAGATGCGCCTGGGGGATTTCCTGTAAAAAGGGGAAAGCCTCTGTGCTTCCGGCAACCGACAGGGAAGCCGGCTGCCGCCTATACTGGAGCCACAATAAGTATATACAAGGAAGGATGAACCTATCATGTTGGAAGTTGGAACCAAAGCCCCTGATTTTACCCTCAGCGACCAGAATGGCAACACTGTCAGCCTGTCCGATTTTGCGGGCAAGCGGGTCGTTTTGTATTTCTATCCCCGGGACAACACCCCCGGGTGCACCCGCCAGGCCTGCGCCTTCGCCCAGAACTTTGAAGGCTTCCGCAACAAGGATGTGGTGGTCATTGGCGTCAGCAAGGACTCGGTGGCTTCGCATCTGAAGTTTGCCCAGAAATACGACCTGCCCTTTATCCTGCTCTCCGACCCGGAACTGAAAGCCATCCAGGCTTACGGTGTCTGGCAGGAAAAGAAGCTCTACGGCAAGGTGAGCATGGGCGTGGTGCGCTCCACCTACATCATCGACCCGGAAGGCAATATTGAAAAGGTGATGCCCAAGGTCAAGCCGGACACCAACGCCGCCGACATCCTGGCCTACCTGGAACAGTAAGGCAATCCTATGAAAATCATCATTTCTCCGGCCAAAAAGATGAACGTGGACACCGACAGCCTGGACTGGCTGGCGTTGCCCCAGTTTCTGGACCGGACGGAACAGCTGCTTGTCCGGCTGCGATCCATGTCCTATGCAGAGCTCAAAAAGCTGTGGAAGTGCAACGACCAGCTGGCCGAACTGAACGTGCAGCGCCTGCAATCCATGGACCTGCGCCGCCATCTGACTCCGGCCATTCTCAGCTATGAGGGCATCCAGTATCAGTATATGGCCCCCGGTGTATTCACCACCTGGGAGTTTGAGTACATCCAGGACCATCTGTGCATTCTCTCCGGCTTTTACGGGCTGTTGCGCCCCTTTGACGGGGTGACGCCCTACCGCCTGGAAATGCAGGCAAAACTTGAGGTGAACGGCGCCAGGGATGTGTATGCCTTCTGGGGGGATACCCTGGCCCGGCAGCTGTTTGACGAGACAGACTGCATCCTTAATCTGGCCTCCAAGGAGTACAGCGTTTGTGTATCCCGGTATCTGCCGCCCGAGGTGCGGTTCATCACCTGCATCTTCGGGGAGGAAAAGGACGGCAAGGTCATTGAAAAGGCCACCATGTGCAAGATGGCCCGGGGCGAGATGGTCCGCTTTCTGGCGGAAAACAACATCACCGACCCCAAGGATGCACAAAAGTTTGACCGCCAGCATTTTCACTTCTCCCCGGCACACTCGGCGGAAAACACCTATGTGTTTTTGCGGGAACCGGGCAGCGGCAAACCGAAAAAACCATAAATGCAAACAGGCGGAAATGCCGCGGCAAAGGCGGTGCTTCCGCCTGTTTCTGTGCCCTTTGTCTTGCCAAAAAGGCGGAACTATGGTACGGTATAACCACAAAGCAACACAAGGTGCCCGGGGCATATGCCGGCCGGGAGAATAGGGAAGCAGGTGCGAAACCTGCGCGGGACCGCCGCCGTAATGGCCGAGTTCCGGCCCAAGTATGTCACTGTGCCCACGGCATGGGAAGACAGGACCGGAATGCCGACGCCAGAGCCGGAAGACCTGCCTTGCTGTTTGAATACTGCCTGCATCGCCGGGACGAACCGGCGGCGGTGCGGGGCAGGGCCCGTGCAGCGGACGGACGAAACGTTTGCGCGGAAAAACCATGGTACACCGTGTTTTGGCGTGCTTTGTTTTTGTACGGGCCTTTTTTGCCGTTTGGAGCAAAGAAGGTCCGTTTCTTTTTTGCGGTGACAGGTCGGTTCCGACAAAGAGAGGTCAAGTATGAAAACAAAGCATCCCATCCGTCTTGGCGCCCTGGTCCTGGGGCTGACGTTCCTGGCAGCCGGGTGCAGTCCTGCCGCTTCCCAGACTAGCTCCGAAACCGCCGCGGCGTCAACCGGTGACGGTCACTATCCCGTCACCGTCACCAACTACAACTATGCCGGGGATGAAGTCAGCTATACCTACGAAAAAGCCCCCGAGCGGGTGGTAGCCGTGTACCAGGGGTCCATTGAAACCATGATCGCCCTGGGCCTGGAAAACCATGTCGTTGCTTCCTACGGGCTGGACAACGAAGTCAAGGCGGAATGGCAGGACGGTTTTTCCAAAATGAACTACCAGGAGGACGTCTTTGCCCCGGACAAGGAGACCATGACTCTTTTGCAGCCGGATATGATTTTGTCCTGGGGCTCCCTGTTCAGTGAGAAGAACCTGGGGGATGTGAGCAGTTGGAACAGCAAAGGGGTGGCTACCTACATCAACTCCAACACCCGGGGCGGGGGGCGTCCCCGTACCCTGGAAAATGAGTACACCGACATCCTGAACCTGGGCCGCATCTTTGATGTGGAGGACAAGGCGGAAGCCCTGGTGGCTGAGATGCGCACCAGCGTGGAGGAGACCCTGGCCCAGACGCAGGGCCAGCCTGCCCAGACGGTGGCGGTGGTGGAGCCGATCGGCGGCGGTATGACCAATTACGGCGCCGACACCCTGGCTGGGGATATGGTTACCCAGTTGGGCGGCACCCTCGTCAACCCGGACGGCGGTGAGATGAGCAAGGAAGACCTGGTCCAGAGCGACCCGGACGTGATCTTTGTGGTCTATATGGCCTATTCCGGGGACGACCCGGCCGCCGTGGTGGCCCAGCAGCTGGGGGCCATCACCGACGACCCCGCCCTGGCCAGTCTGTCTGCCGTCAAGAATGGCCGGGTATTGCCGGTGATGCTGGGGGATGTCTACGCCGCCGGTCCCCGCACCGTGGACGGTATCCATACCATTGCCGAAGGGCTGTATCCCAACCTGCAGACGGCAGAGACCGGAGCGGCCGCATGAGGGGGCAGACCACTTTCGCCCGGTGGTGGCAGAGCCCGGCGGGCACCACAGCGGCTGTGATTTTGCTGGCCATTGCTCTGGTGCTTTCCCTGATCCTGGCAGTTTCCTTCGGCACCACTCGGCTGCCGGTAGGGCAGGTATACACCATCATCCGGCAGGAACTGTTTCATCTGCTGACAGGTACCCCGTTGCCCGCCGATTCTGCCGCCGGTACGGCCGTGCATGATGTGGTCTGGCTCATCCGTCTGCCCCGGCTGGTCCTGGCAGCGGCGGTGGGCACCTGCCTGTCCCTGTGTGGGGTGGCCATGCAGGCCATCGTCAAAAACCCCCTGGCCGACCCCTATATTCTGGGCGTCTCCTCCGGGGCAAACCTGGGGGTCACCCTGGCGGTACTGCTGGGGGTGGGGACCGCGTTGGGCGGCAACTATGTGGGGCTCATGGCCTTTGCAGGGGCCCTGGGCATCTCCTTTGCGGTGGTGGCCCTGGCCAATGTGGGAGGCCGGGCCAGTTCGGTCAAACTGCTGCTGGCAGGCAGTGCTCTGTCGGCGGTATGCGGAGCCGGGACCCAGTTTCTTTTGTATCTACGCAATGCAGACCGCGCCGCCGGCGAGATCCTGCGCTGGACCATGGGCAGCCTGGCGGCTGCCAACTGGCCCAACAACGGCCTGATGCTGGGAGTGGCGGTGCTGGGGACGGTGTTTTTCCTCACCCAGTGCCGCACCATTAACCTGATGCTGCTGGGGGACGAGACCGCCGTCACCCTGGGCACCGACCTGCATCGGTACCGCATTGCTTACCTGATTGTCAGTTCGCTGATGGTGGGGTTTGCGGTGTATTCCGCCGGGGCCATCGGGTTTGTTGGCCTGGTGGTGCCTCACGTGGTGCGCCTGCTCTTCGGCACCGATCATCGCCGCCTGGTGCCTCTGTGTGCTTTGTCCGGGGCGGTGTTTCTGGTATGGGCGGATGTGCTTTGCCGCACCATTCTGCCCGGCAATGAGATTCCTATCGGCATCCTGACCTCCCTGCTGGGGGCACCGGTCTTTCTGTATCTGATGGTACGCCGGAAATACGGGTTCGGAGGTGGCGACGCATGAAGATCACGGTACAGCAACTGGAAAAATCTCTGGGCGGGCGCCTTATCCTCCAGAATGTCACTCTGGACATCCCCGAAAACAAGACCCTGGGCATACTGGGCCCCAACGGCAGCGGAAAGTCCACCTTGCTGCGCTGCATCTGCCGGGTATTGCAGCCGGAAGGCGGCGCCATACTGCTGGATGGGCAGCCCCTGCAGCGGTATTCGGTGCGCCAGAGTGCCCGGCAGATGGCAGTGGTGGCCCAGCACAACACCTACAACTTTGACTTCACCGTCCGGGATTTTGTCCTCATGGGCCGCAGCCCTCACAAGCGGGCCTTTGAACGGGACAACGCCCGGGACTATGAAATCGCGGCCCAAAGCCTGACCCAGGTGGGACTGGCAGGATACGGGGACCGCAGCTTTGCCAGTCTGTCGGGCGGGGAACAGCAGCGGGTGATCCTGGCCCGGGCGTTGGCCCAGCAGACCCCCTGCCTGCTGCTGGACGAGCCCACCAACCATCTGGATATCCGCTACCAGCTGCAGCTGATGGAACTGGTACACGGGCTGGGCCGCACCGTCATTGCCGCCGTGCATGACCTGAACATTGCCGCCATGTACTGTGATACCCTGGCGGTGATGCAAGCGGGGCGGATCGTGGCCACCGGGACCCCCAAGGAGATTCTGACCCCAGAACTTATTCAACAGGTGTACGGCGTTCACGCCCGGGTGCTGCAAGATGAAAATGGTGTACCCTATATCCTTTTCCGCCCCGGATGTGGTACAATAACAAAATGACCTTGCTCTGTGTAAGCAGGGCCAGACCAGGAGAACAGCAAGTATGTCAAAAACCTTATTGTGTGTCAGTTTCGGCACCAGCGTGCCCCGGGCGCGCCAAAGCATTACGGCGGTGGAGGATGCGCTGCGTCAGGCCGCCCCTGACCTGACCTTTGTCCGGGCTTTCACCAGCCCCACCATCCGGCGTATCCTTCAATCCCGAGGAGAGACGGTTCCCAGCCTGCCCCAGGCGCTGGATGCCCTGGCGGGCGGGGAGGTTATCGTGCAGCCCACCCACTTTTTGTATGGGCAGGAGTACGATACCTTGCGCGCCCAGGTGGAGGAACGGCGGAGCCGGTTTGCCTCCCTTACTTTGGGCAAGCCGCTGCTGGCCGGGGTGGAGGACCTGCGCGCTTTGGCTGCCGTCGTCGGGAAAGCCTGCCCGCCGGTTCCCGGGGAAGCGCTGCTTTTGATGGGCCACGGTACCGAGCATTTTGCCGGGATTGTCTACCCGGCCCTGCAGGCTATTTTTCACATGATGGGCCGTGATGATGTATACGTGGCCACCGCTGAAGGCTGGCCTGCCCTGGAGGATATCCTGCCCCAGCTGACCCGAGGCGGATACAGCAAGGCCCACCTGCGGGCGTTGATGCTGGTGGCGGGGGACCATGCCTGCCACGATATGGCAGGGAATGACCCGGACAGCTGGAAATCCCGCCTGGAGACAAACGGTCTGAAAGTCCGCTGTACCCTGCAGGGGTTGGGTATGCTGCCCGCCGTGCAGGCTTTGTATGCCGCCCATCTGCGGGAATTATGGGAGCCGAAACCATGAGTTTTGAACATTATATCCGCAGCGGTCAGCGTCTGCTGCGCTGCGGGTACACCACCGGCACCTGCGCGGCGCTGGCTGCCCGGGGCGCGGCGCAACGGCTGCTCTCCGGCACGGTCCCCCGCACCCTGCGCCTGACCACCCCCAAGGGGTGGCCGGTGGAGGTGCTGCCCCGGTTCTGCCGCATGGAAGAAAACACCGCCCTCTGCGGGGTGGACAAGGACGCCGGGGATGACTGTGACATTACCGACGGTATGACCATCGTGGCCGCCGTCACCCGGACATCCATCCCCGGCATCGCCATCGACGGCGGGGAAGGGGTGGGCCGGGTGACCAGGCCCGGTCTGGACCAGCCGGTGGGGGCGGCCGCCATCAACACGGTACCCCGTCGGATGATCAAAGAGGAAGTGCAGGATGTCTGCCGCCAACACGGCTATTCCGGCGGGCTGCGGGTGGAGATCCGCATCCCCGGCGGGGCCGAAGCCGCCCGAAAAACTTTCAACCCCAAACTGGGGGTGGAAGGCGGTCTTTCGATTCTGGGCACCTCCGGGGTGGTGGAACCCATGAGCGAGCAGGCCCTGGTGGATACCCTGGCTCTGGAGATCCGCCAGGCTGCCACGAAAAGCCACCGGCTGATCCTGACCCCCGGCAACTACGGCACGGACTTTCTGCATGCCCAGGGACTGGACGCCCTGGGCGTTCCGGTGGTCAAGTGTTCCAACTTCATCGGGGATGCCCTGGATATGGCTACTGCCGAAGGTTTTGAACAACTGCTGCTGGTGGGACACATCGGCAAGCTGGTCAAGCTGGCAGGGGGCATCATGAATACCCATTCCCGCTATGCCGACTGCCGGACCGAGCTGTTCTGCGCCCATGCCGCCGTCTGCGGTGCCGGGCCGGAATTGTGCGCCGCTCTGCTGGAAGCCGCCACCACCGACGCCTGCCTGGAGCTGCTGGACAAAGCCAGGCTGCGCCAGGCGGTGCTGGACCGGCTGCTCAACGCGGTTTCCGATCATTTGCAGCGCCGGGCAGGGGAAAGCTGCCGCGCCGGAGCCATTCTTTTTTCCAACCAATACGGCCTTCTGGGCCTGACAGAACCCGCAAAGGAGATACTTGCACAGTGGAAAGGATAAAAGGTACCCTGTACGGGGTCAGCGTGGGACCGGGTGACCCGGAACTTCTCACCTTCAAGGCCATGCGCATCATGCGCCGGTGTCCGGTGATTGCCGCTCCCCAGACCAAAAGCGGGGAGATGCTGGCCCTGGAGATCGCCCGCCAGGCGGTGGACCTGAGCCGCAAGGTCATTGTGCCGCTGCACTTCACCATGAGCCATGAGGAGGCCGAACGCCGCCGCGCTCACAAAGCCGCCGCTGAAATCCTGCGGGGCTATCTGGACGACGGGCAGGATGTGGCCATGCTGAACCTGGGGGATGTTTCGGTGTATGCCACCTTCGGATATCTGCAGGCCATTCTGGAGGAGCAGGGCTACCGCACCGCCATGGTGGCGGGGGTGCCCAGCTTCTGTGCGGTGGCGGCCCGGCTCAACCAACCCCTCACCGGCGGCATGGACACGCCGCTGACCATCGCGCCGGGCAGTATCCCGCTGCAGGAGACCCTGGCCGCCCCCGGCGCTAAAGTACTGATGAAGAGCGGCCGTCAGCTGCCACGGGTTCTGGACGAACTGGAGCAGGCGGGACTGCTGGAGCAAAGCGCCCTGGTGTGCAACTGCGGCCTGCCGGAAGAACAGGTCTGGGACGATCTGGCCCACCAGCGTCCGGAGGGCAGCGCCGGGTATTTTGCCACCATTCTGGTCAAATAACAGGGAGGAAAACGGCATGATTCACTTTGTGGGAGCCGGTCCGGGAGCACCGGACCTGATCACCCTGCGGGGCGCAGACCTGCTGGGCCGGGCCGACTGCGTGATCTACGCGGGTAGTCTGGTCAATCCGGCGTTGCTGGGGCTGACCAGGCTGGGTTGTGCCATCTATAACAGTGCGGAGCTGACCCTGGAGCAGGTGCTGGACATCATGCGGCAGCAGGAGGCAGCACACCACATGACCGTGCGCCTGCACACCGGGGACCCCTGCCTGTATGGGGCGGTGCGGGAGCAGATGGACGTGCTGGACCGGGAAAACATCCCCTATGAAAGCACCCCCGGTGTGTCCAGCTTCTGCGGGGCCGCTGCTGCCCTGGATGCAGAATACACCCTGCCTGGGGTCAGCCAGAGCGTCATCATCACCCGCCTGGCAGGCCGCACCCCGGTGCCTGAACGGGAAAGTCTGGCCGCCCTGGCAGCCCACGGCGCCACCATGGTCATTTTCCTTTCTGCCGGGATGCTGCCCGGGGTACAGCAGGCCCTGCTGCAGGGGGCTTACACCGAAACCACCCCCGCCGCCCTGGTGTATAAAGCTACCTGGCCGGAGGAAAAGGTGGTCCGCTGTACCGTGGGTACCCTGGCTGCCTGCGGGCGGGAAAATGAAATCTCCCGCACTGCCCTGGTGCTGGTGGGGGACTTTCTGGGCAACCAATATGACCGCAGCAGGCTGTATGACCCTACCTTTACCACCGGATATCGGAAAGGTACCGACCAATGAGCGCGGGGCCCATTGAGCTGCTTGCCTTCACCGATAAAGGCCAGCGCCTGGCCGAAACCCTGGCCGGGGCCTTGGGTGGCCAGGCTGCCCGGTGCGGCTGTCCCTTGTCCTTGTCCCAATGGACGGCGGAACACTTTCCCCGGGCGGGAGCCCTGGTCTTTGTGGGGGCCGCAGGGATCGCGGTGCGGGCCATTGCGCCCCTCGTAAAAAGCAAGACCCAGGACCCGGCGGTGGTTGTGGTGGATGAAGGCGCCCACTGGGCAGTGCCGGTTTTGTCCGGCCACCTGGGCGGCGCCAATGATCTGGCCCGCCGCATTGCGGGCATCTGTGGAGCCCAGGCGGTCATAACCACCGCCACCGATGTAAACGGCGTTTTTGCGGTGGATGAATGGGCCAGACGCCAGAACTGCGCTGTCCTTCGCCCCGAACAGATCAAACGGGTGTCCGGGGGACTGCTGGCCGGAAAACCGGTGGGGCTGCATACGGATTTTCCCATTGCAGGCAATCCGCCCGCCGGCGTGACCTTTTGTGAAAGCAAAAACTGCGATTTTCGGCTGAGTCTTCGCAGCCGCGGGCGGGAGGTCCTGCAGCTGGTGCCCCGCATTGCGGTGCTGGGAGTGGGCTGCCGTAAAGGCAGCTCCCGGCAGGCTCTGGAGGAGGCTTTGGAACGGCTGCTGGCGAAAGCCAGCGTCTGTCCCCAGGCCATCTGCGCTGTTGCCAGTATCGATTTGAAAAAGGAAGAGCCGGGGCTGCTGTCTTTCTGTGAAACCCACGGCTGGCCGCTGCACACCTATCCGGCCTCCGCTCTGGCCGCGGTACAGGGCAACTTTACTTCCAGTGCCTTTGTGCAGAAGATCACAGGGGTGGACAATGTGTGCGAACGTTCCGCCGTGCTGGCGTCGGGTGGAACTCTCTACAGCAAAAAGAACGCGGGCAACGGGGTCACCATGGCCCTGGCTTTGCAGCCGTATGCCCCGGATTGGAGATGGCAGGATGAATAAACTGTTTGTGGTGGGCCTTGGCCCCGGGGATGCCCGGTACCTCACCGCCCAGGCCCGGACGGCTCTGGAAATGGCGGAGCTGATCTGCGGGTACTCGGTGTACGTGGACCTGGTGCGGCCCCTTTACCCGGAGAAAACGTATTTTACCACCCCCATGAAACAGGAACTGGACCGCTGCCGTCATGCTCTGGCCTCGGCCTGGCAGGGGGTGACCACCGCCATGGTGTGCAGCGGAGATGCGGGGGTGTACGGTATGGCCTCCCCGGTGCTGGAACTGGCGGAGGAGTACCCCGGCGTGGAAATTGAGGTGGTGCCCGGCATCACGGCAGCCTTGTCCGGTGGGGCCGTGCTGGGTGCACCCCTGGGCCATGATTTCTGTGTCATCTCCCTGTCCGACCTGCTCACCCCCTGGCCGGTCATCGAAAACCGTCTGGTCTGTGCCGCCAAGGGGGACTTTGCCCTCTGCCTGTATAACCCCGGTTCCCGCAAACGGGCGGACTACCTGCAAAAGGCGGTGCAGATTCTGCTGGAAGCAGGCAAGGCCCCGGATACCTGCTGCGGGTATGTGCGCAACATCGGCCGGGAGGGCCAGGCGGCCCGGACCCTGACCCTGGCAGAGCTGGAACATGCCCCCATGGATATGTTCACCACCGTGTTCATCGGTTCCGATTCCACCCGGATGCGGGACGGCTGGTTGGTCACCCCCCGGGGGTACCGCCCGTGAGGATCGTTCTTTTCTCCGGCACCACCGAGGGACGCCGCCTCTCCCACACGCTGGCAGGACTGGGAGCAGATGTCACCGTCTGTGTGGCCACTGAGTACGGCGCCGAGGAGCAGGGGACATCCCCCGGCATTACCGTCCACACCGGCCGAATGGAACCGCCTGCCATGGCCGAACTGCTGCGGGGGGCGGATCTTTGCATTGACGCTACCCACCCTTATGCCGCAGCTGCCACCGCCAACATCCGGCAGGCGGCTTCTCTGGCAAAGGTGCCCTGCAAGCGGCTGCTGCGCCCGGCCAGCCCGTTGCCGGCGGGCAGCCTGATCGCCCCGGATGCCGCCGGTGCCGCCGCCGTATTGCAAAACACCACGGGCAATGTCCTGCTCACCACCGGCGCCAAGGAACTGCCTGCCTTTGCCGGGGTGGGAGCTGAACGGCTGTATCCCCGGGTATTGCCGGTGGCTGCGAGCCTGCAGGCCTGTGAGGCGGCGGGCATCCCGCACCGCAACATTCTTGCCATGCAGGGGCCTTTTTCGGCGGAACTGAACCTGGCCCTGCTCCATCAGTTTTCCATCCGGTATCTGGTCACCAAGGACGGCGGTGCCCAGGGAGGCTTTGCCGAAAAAGCCGAGGCTGCCCAAAAAGCCGGGGTGACGTTGGTGGTCATCCGCCGCCCAGCTGATACCGGCGAGACCGAAGACGAAATCCTTGCTTACTGTAAAGGACGGATTCCATGAAAATTACTTTGCTGGGCACCGGCAGCGGAGATGCCCTTACCCTGACCAAAGAGGCGGAACGGGCCCTGCTGGGAGCAGGCTGCATCATCGGGGCCAGGCGACTGCTGGCGCAGCTGCCGGACCTCTGTACTCCCAACCGCATAGGCGCCACCAAACCGGAGGCCATCCGGCAGGCGCTGGAGCAAAACCGGGACAAACCCTGTGTGGTGGCCTACAGCGGGGACAGCGGCTTTTACTCCGGCTGCCGCAGCCTGCTGCCTCTGGTGCAGGGGGAAGAGGTCACGGTGCTGCCCGGGATCTCCAGCGTACAACTGCTGGCGGCAGCTCTGGGGCGCCCCTGGCAGGACTGGAACCTGGTCAGCGCCCATGGAGTAACCTGCAACGCGGTGGCTGCGGTCATGCAGGGGCGCCCCGCCTTTTTCCTCACCGGCGGAACTTTGGGCCCGGCGGCACTGTGTGCCCAGCTGGTGCAGGCCGGGCTGGGAAACCTGCCGGTGACAGTGGGGGAGGACCTGGGTACTGAAGCCGAAAAACTGACCGCTTCCACGGCTGCCGAATGCGCGGCAAAGTCCTTTTCGCCTCTGTCGGTGCTGCTGGCGGAACCCGCGCCTCTGGGACCTCAGCGCGCACCGGGATGGCCGGATGGCTGGTTTGTCCGCGGTCCGGTACCCATGACCAAACAGATGGTCCGCGCCGCTGTGCTGGCCTGCCTGGCTCCGGCGCCGGACGCTACCATCTGGGACGTGGGAGCAGGTACCGGCAGTGTGAGTGTGGAACTGGCGGCAGCAGCCCGGCAGGGGCAGGTGTTTGCGGTAGAGTGTGTGCCGGAAGCCTGCGACCTCATCCGTGCCAACCGGCAAAAGTTTGCGGCCTGGAACCTGACGGTTGTGCCGGGAACCGCCCCGGAGGCTCTGGCCGGGCTGCCCGCGCCGAACGCTGTATTTATAGGCGGCACCCGGGGCGGTATGCGGGCCATTGTGGATATGGTCTTGGCGAAAAATCCCGCCGCCCGCCTGTGCATGACAGCCATCGCCCTGGAAAGTGTAACGGCGGCCATGCAGGCACTGCAGGACCATGGGATCGAACCCCAGGTCATCCAGCTGGCGGTGAGTGCATCCAAAGCTGCGGGCAAGGTCCACATGCTCACAGCACAAAATCCGATTTTTGTAATTACGGGGAACTGCGATGATTGAATGTATGGTAGCGGCCCCTGCTTCGGGCAGCGGCAAAACGGTGGTGACCTGCGCCTTGCTGGCCGCCCTCAAACGGCGCCGGCATGACCCGTGCGCCTTCAAATGCGGGCCGGATTATATAGACCCCATGTTCCATCGCGCCATTCTGGGGGTGGAAAGCCATAACCTGGACCTCTACCTCTCCTCCGAGGCCACGGTGCGCAGCCTGTACGCAGATGCCGTTGCCGGGCACGGCGCCGCTGTGTGTGAAGGGGTCATGGGTTTTTATGACGGTGTGGGCGGTACCACCACCGATGCTTCCGCCTGGCATCTGGCACACACTTTGGGGATGCCGGTTTTGCTGGTACTGCGGCCCAAAGGAGCCAGTCTGACCCTGGCCGCCACCATCAAGGGAATGGCGGAGTTCATGCCCCAGAGCCATCTGGCGGGGGTGTTCCTCAACGATTGCAGCGAAAGCCTCTACCACACCCTGGCCCCGGCCCTGGAGGCCAGAACCGGGGTGCCGGTGCTGGGGTATCTGCCTTCTACCCCGGAGGCTAAATTTGAAAGCCGCCATCTGGGGCTGTACACGGCCATGGAGATCGTGGACCTGCGGGCGCGGATCAACGCCATTGCGGCGGTGATCCTGCAGACCATGGACTGGAAGCGGTTCGAGACGGTCTTTTCCACCAAGGATCGCACCTCTCCCCGCCGTCCCTATCCCCAGGCTATGGCGAAGGTGGCGGTGGCCCGGGACGAGGCTTTCTGCTTCACCTATGCCGAAACTATTGAGGCCTTCTGCCGTGCCGGAATGGAGCCGGTCTTTTTCAGCCCCCTGCACGATAAAGCTCTGCCTCCGGACATCGGCGGGCTGTATCTGCCCGGGGGCTACCCGGAACTGCACGCGGAGACGCTCTCCCGCAACGAATCCATGCGCAAGGCCATTCAGGCGGCAGTACAGGGCGGCCTGCCTACCGTGGCAGAATGCGGCGGGTTTCTGTATCTGGGCCAGTCCTTACAGGATCAGGACTGCCAGACCTTCCCCATGGTGGGGGTACTGCCCAGCCATGGCCTCCGTACCGACAAGCTGGTCCGGTTCGGGTATGCGGAACTGACCGCCCGTCAGGGCGGCCTGTTGTTCCGCCAGGGGGAGAGCACCCCGGTACACGAATTCCATTACTGGGACAGCACCGAAAACGGGGAAGCCTTTGAGGCGGTCAAGCCGGTGTCCGGCCGCAAGTGGCTGTGCGGGTTTACCACGCCCACCTTGTATGCGGCTTTTTCTCATCTGTATTTTGCGGGCAATGCCCAGATGACCCGCCGGTTTGCCGCAGCCGCCCGCCGATACGCCGCTGAAGAACGGCAAAAGGAAGAATGACCATGCAGGAACAATCGCTTCAATCCCTGATACGTACCATCACCCCGCCGGATGAATCCGCCCGCCGTGCGGCCCATACCCATTGGGCTGCCTGTGCCAAACCTCTGGGCGGGCTGGGACTGCTGGAACCCATGATCGAGGAGATGGCCTCCCTCACCGGCAGCGCGGAAGTACATCTGCAAAAGCGGACGCTGCTGGTGTTCTGTGCCGACAATGGCGTGGTGGCCGAAGGCGTCAGTCAGACCGGCAGCGAAGTCACCGCCGTGGTGGCCCGTCAGTTGGGAGCCGGCCACAGCACCGCCTGCCGGATGGCCGCGGTGGCCGGGTGTGGGGTACTGCCGGTGGATATGGGCATTCTGGACCCGCCGGAACTCCCCGGCGTGGTCAACGCCCGGGTGACCAATGGCACCGGAAACATAGCCCGGGGCCCGGCCATGACCCGAGAACAGGCCGCCGAAGCCGTTTTGCGGGGAATCGACCTGGCCCGGCAGCAAAAGGAAGCCGGTGTGCAGCTGCTGGCAGCGGGGGAGATGGGCATCGGCAACACCACCACCGCCACCGCCGTGACCTGCGCGCTGCTGGGTCTGGACCCGGCCGCTGTCACCGGGCGGGGAGCAGGCCTTTCCGATGCAGGCCTTGCCCGCAAGGTGCAGGCCATCCGGCAGGCATTGGCTGTCAACCGGCCTGACCCTGCCGACGCTCTGGACGTATTGGCCAAGGTGGGCGGGCTGGACATTGCCGGCTTGTGCGGCCTGTTTCTGGGCGGGGCTCTGTACCGTGTGCCGGTGCTTATGGACGGGGTCATCACGGCAGCTGCGGCCTTGTGCGCCGTTCGTCTGTGCCCGGCGGCCGCCAGGGCGGTGTTTGCCAGCCACTGTTCTGCCGAACCCTGCGGACGGCTGTTGCTGGATGCCCTGCACAAGGAACCTCTCATCACCGCCGGTATGCACCTGGGGGAGGGGACCGGCGCTTTGGCGGCCATGCCGCTATTGGATATGGCCCTGGCTGTCTATCACGGTTCCACCTTTGCCGATTACGGCATGCAGGCGTATACCCCCCAGGGAGGAACCGTATGCTGACCTTTGTGGTGGGCGGCGCAGGCAGCGGCAAGAGCGCTTACGCCGAGCAGCTGCTGGCCGCCTGCCCGGGACCGCGGTACTATCTGGCCACTATGCAGGTGTGGGATGAGGAATGCCGCCGCCGGGTGGAGCGCCACCGCGCCCTGCGGGCCGGGCAGGGATTTCGCACCCTGGAATGTCCCCGCAATCTGGGGGGGCTTCTTCTGCCGGAGCGGGGGGCGGTTTTGTTGGAAGACCTCACCAATCTGGTTGCCAATGAGCGGTATGACCCTGACGGCGCCGGGAAAAACACCCTGCAGGCGGTGTGCCGTGGCCTGGAACAGCTGTACTGTCAATGTACCGATCTGATTGTAGTTGGCAACGAGCTGTTCTGCGGCGGTACCGACTACGCGGGCGATACCGTGGAATATCTGAAGCTTCTTGCCGCCCTGCACCGCCGTCTGGCGGCCAGGGCGGACAATGTGTGTGAGGTCGTGGCCGGATGCCCGGTCTACTATAAGGGAAAGGAACCTGTGTATGGTCCTGTTTGAAACGATTGCGGTGGCCTTCGGCATGTTCAGTGCCCTGCCCATGCCCCAGCCCCAATGGAATGGGCGCAACATGCGGTATGCCATGTGCGCTTTTCCGCTGATCGGGGTAGTGTGCGGCCTTGTGTGGTATGCCTGGGCCTGGGTCTGCGGACAGTTTGCCCTGCCGGTGCTGCTGCAGGCGGCAGGGCTTTGCCTTGTGCCGGTCCTGATCACCGGCGGCATCCATCTGGACGGCTACGCCGATACCTGTGACGCCCTGGCCAGCTGTGCCGAACCGGCCAAAAAACAGGCCATTCTGGCCGACCCCCACTGCGGGGCCTTTGCGGTCATCCGCCTGTGCAGCTACTTCGTAGCTACCCTGGGCCTGTGCGCCGCTATAAACCCTACCCCCGCCGCCGGGTTCTGCATGGGGGTATGCTTCACCCTGGAACGGGCTCTGTCCGGGCTGGCAGTGACCAGTTTTCCCCTGGCCAAAAACACGGGCCTGGCCCATACCTTTGCCACCACCGCCGACCGGGACCGGGTGCGCCGGATCCTGACGGTTGTCTGTGTCCTGTTGTGTGTATTTCTGGTAGCCGCCGGCGGTGGTCTGGCTGTTGTGGCTGCTTTGCTGGTGTTCTGGCATTACCACTGCACCGCCCAGAAACAGTTCGGCGGAATCAGCGGCGATCTGGCCGGCTGGTTTGTGCAGCGGGCGGAATTCTGGATGCTGGCGGCCCTCACCGCCGGACAATGGATCTGGGGGTGGACGCTGTGATTCTCATAACCGGGCCCTTGTTTGCGGGCAAGACTGACTTTTCCCATACCCTCTGGCCGGATGTGGCTACTTTTGACGATCATGTCTGCCTCAATGCCCAGACGCTCGCGGAAAACTGTCCGAACCTGCCCGCTCTGGCGGACCGTCTGGCCGCTCAATATGCAGTAATTACCCTCACCGAGGTGGGCGGTGGTGTGGTGCCTACCGACCCGGCCCAGCGCGCCGCCCGGGAAGCCGCCGGGCGCCTCGGCTGCCTGCTGGCGGCCCGGGCGGATACGGTGGTGCGGGTTTTCTGCGGGCTGCCCCTTGTCTTGAAAGGAGATCTTCCTCAATGAAAATTTATCTGTTGCGCCATGGACTGACCATCTATAACACCGAAAAGCGGTACCAGGGACAGCGGGATATCCCCCTGTCGCCGGAAGGCATGGCCATGCTGCGCCAGGCGGATTTCACCACCGACCTTGTCTATGTCAGCCCCCTGACCCGGGCACGGCAGACGGCAGCCATTCTTTTCCCCGGTGCCAAACAGGTACAGGTGCCGGATCTGCGGGAAATGTGCTTCGGCAGTTTTGAGGGCCGCAACTACAAGGAGATGGAGCACGACCCCGATTACCTGGCCTGGGTGCAGGCCAACTGCGAGACCACCTGCCCGGACGGGGAACGCAAGACGGATTTCTGCAACCGGACCTGTGCGGCCTTTGCCAAACTGGTGGAGGAAAACCTGGCCCAGGGCAGGGAAACGATGGTCATTGTGGCCCACGGCGGCACCCAGATGTCGGTGATGGAGCGGTACGCGGTGCCCCACAAGGAATACTACCAGTGGTGTGCTCCCAATGCGGGCGGATATCTGCTGGACGCCTGTGACTGGCAGAAGGACCATGTCCTGCATCTGCTTAAAACAGTCCAATACACGAAAGAGGCCGCCCGATGATGCTTTGCGCCGCTATCCTCTGCGGATTTCTTCTGGACATGCTGCTGGCAGACCCGGAATGGATGCCCCACCCGGTGGTGCTGATGGGCAAAGCCATCACGGCACTGGAACCTCGCCTGCGCCGTCGGTTTGCGGATACACCCAAAGGGCAGCTGGCGGCCGGGCGGGTGCTGGCGGCGGTTCTGCCCCTGGCAACGCTGCTGATCACGGGTGCCGTCTGCCTGGGGGCGGAGGCCCTGCACCCGGCGCTGGGCTTTGCGGTGCAGACCTTCTGGTGCTGGCAGGCTCTGGCGGTGCGGGGCCTGGCCAAGGAGAGCCGCAACGTATACCAAAAACTTACCACCGATACCTTGCCCAATGCCCGGCAGGCGGTGGCGCGGATCGTGGGCCGGGATACCCAGGCTCTTTCCGCCCAAGGCGTGACCAAAGCGGCGGTGGAGACGGTGGCGGAAAACTTTTCTGACGGTGTCATGGCACCGCTGCTGTATATGCTCATCGGTGGAGCACCCCTGGCCCTGTGCTACAAGGCCATCAACACCATGGACAGCATGGTGGGGTACAAAAATGACCGGTATCTCTACTTCGGCCGGGCGGCGGCCCACCTGGATGATGGGGCAGGGTATCTGCCCGCCCGGCTGGCAGCCCTCTTCTGGATTGCCGCTGCGGCTCTGACCGGGCAGAATGCCGGGCAGGCCTTTTGTATCTGGCGGCGGGACCGGCGCAACCACGCCAGCCCCAACAGCGCCCAGACCGAGTCGGCCTGCGCGGGCGCCTTGGGGGTACAGCTGGCGGGCCCGGCGTACTACTTCGGGCAACTGTATGAGAAACCCACCATCGGGGATCCCACACGCCCCATAGAACCCCGGGACATTTTGCGGGCCAACCGGATGCTGTACACCGCCAGTGTGCTGGCGCTGGCCGTGGGTCTGGCGGTACGGGCGGCCTTATGGATTCTGCTTTGAATTGCACAAGAAAGGAAACAGTATGCCACAGCTGACACATGGGGGAGACTGGGCCGGGTTTGCGGCCGAATATGGCACCATGCCCCTGGATTTTTCGGCCAATATCAGCCCGCTGGGCCTGCCGGAAGGGGTACGCCGGGCCATTGCCGAAGCCGCAGCCGGGCAGGACCGCTACCCGGACCCCCTGTGCCGGGAACTGTGTGCTGCCATCGGCAAAAGCCGGCGCCTGCCGGCAGAGTGGGTCCTTTGCGGCAACGGGGCCGCCGATCTGATCTGGCGGCTGGCCCTGGCTCTGAAGCCACGCCGCGCTTTGCTCACGGCCCCCACCTTTGCGGAATATGCGGCCGCCCTGCACAGCGTGGGCTGTGAGGTGTCGGAATATCTTCTGCACCCGGAAACGGAGTTTGCCGTTGATGAAACATTCCTGAATGCCATCACCCCGGAAACCGACCTGGTCCTGCTGTGTGAGCCCAACAACCCCACCGGTCGAACCACCGACCCGGACTTGCTCCGTGCAATTCTGAAAAAATGCACCACCACCGGTACCCTGCTGGCGGTGGATGAATGTTTCAATGAATTCCTGGACGATCCCGCCGCCCATACGTTGGAGGGCAGCCTGGCCGATCATCCCAATCTGCTGATCTTCAAAGCCTTTACCAAATGGTATGCCATGGCGGGGGTGCGCCTGGGGTATGTGCTGGGCAGCGATACCGCCCTTTTGGAATGTCTGCGGGCAGCAGGGCAGCCGTGGGCGGTCTCCGGCCTGGCCCAGGCAGCGGGGCTGGCCGCCTTGCAGGAAACCGGGTACAGCCGCACGCTCCACGCTCTGATTGCCGAACAGCGCCCGCGCCTGGGCGACGGTCTGGCAAAACTGGGGTGTAAGGTCATTCCGGGGCAGGCAAATTATCTGCTGTTTTTCCATGAACGGCGGGACCTGGTCCCGGCACTGCGCCGAAAAAGGGTTCTGCTGCGGGATTGCTCCAACTATACCGGACTGGGCCCGGGGTGGTACCGCTGTGCTGTGCGCAGCAAAGCCGAAAACGATGCCTTTTTGCAGGCGCTGGGGGAGGTGCTCTGAATGGCAAAATGTATCATGGTACAGGGGACTATGTCCGGGGCAGGAAAAAGCCTTCTGGTCACGGCGCTGTGCCGCATCTTCCGCCAGGACGGGCTGCGTGTGGCCCCCTTCAAGAGCCAGAACATGGCCCTCAACAGTTATATCACCCGGGATGGCCTGGAGATGGGCCGCGCCCAGGTGGCCCAGGCGGAGGCCGCCGGCCGGGAACCGGACGTGCGGATGAATCCTATCCTGCTCAAGCCTTCCAGCGATACGGGCAGCCAGCTCATAGTCAACGGACGGGTCCGGGGACAGTACGCTGCCCGGGACTACTTTGCCATGAAAAAGACCCTCATCCCGGACATTCTGCAGGCCTACCACAGCCTGGCGGCGGAAAACGATGTCATTGTCATTGAGGGAGCGGGCAGCCCGGCGGAGATCAACCTCAAGGCGGACGACATCGTCAACATGGGGCTGGCCGCCATGGTTAACGCCCCGGTTCTGCTGGTGGGGGATATTGACCGGGGCGGGGTGTTCGCCCAGCTGTACGGGACCATCGCCCTGCTGGAAGAAGCGGAGCGTGCCCGCATTGTGGGCACCGTCATCAACAAGTTCCGGGGGGATGTGAGTCTGTTGGAACCGGGACTGCAGATGCTCCGGGAAAAGACCGGCATCCCGGTGCTGGGGGTAGTGCCCTATGGCCGGTGGGATATCGACGATGAGGACAGCCTGGCCCCCCGCCTTGCTCACACAAGGGCAGAACGCCCGGTGGACATAGCGGTCATCCGGCTGCCCCACATCTCCAACTTTACGGATTTTGCTCCCCTGGAAAGTCATCCGGCCCTGGGTGTGCGCTATGTCTCAGCCGCCCAGCAGCTGGGAACACCGGATCTGGTGATCCTGCCCGGTACCAAAAGTACAGTGGATGACCTGCTCTGGCTGCGCAGCAGCGGTCTGGAAGCGGCAATCCTGAAACTGGCAGCAGGGGATACCCCCCTCCTGGGGGTATGCGGCGGATATCAGATGCTGGGCAACACTATCTGTGATCCGGAAGGGGTGGAGGCAAAGGGCACGGTGGCAGGGCTCGGCCTGCTGCCCTGTGATACGGTATTCAGTCCCCAAAAGACCCGCACCCGTATGCAGGCCCGGGTTCTGGCCCAACCTTTTACGGGGGCGGAACTGGACGGGTACGAAATCCATATGGGCCGCACAAAACGCACCGGCGGAGAGCCTTTCTGCCGTCTGCACACCGGGGCCGAGGACGGCGCCGTGCAGGACAATGTGTTCGGCACCTATCTGCACGGCCTGTTTGATTCCGGCAGTCTGACCGACCGCCTGGCCGCCTGGCTGCTGGCGAAAAAGGGGCTTCCGGCGGACCATTTCCATATGCCGGACCACACCGCCTACAAAGAGGAACAGTATGACCGGCTGGCAGCCGGGGTGCGGGCCGCCCTGAATATGAAGGCAATCTACCGCGCAATGGAGGACTATCACCATGAATAAAGGACTGGTACATCTGTACTGGGGGGACGGCAAAGGCAAGACCACAGCGGCTTTCGGGCTGGCGCTGCGCATGCTGGGCAGCGGCGGCAGCGTTGCTGTGGTGCAGTTCCTGAAGGATGGGCAGAGCAGTGAGCTGCAGCCCTTGCGTCAATTGGGGGCCCGGGTGTATTCCGGTCAGCCGGGTACCGGCTTTTTCTCCCAAATGACACCGGAAGAGCGCAGGACGGTCCGTGCCCGGCACGATGACCTGCTGCAACAGGCCCTGGCGCAGCCCTGTGACCTGCTGGTTCTGGATGAAGCCTGTGCGGCCTGCCGTCTGGGCATGGTGGACGAAGGCCTTGTGCGCCATGCGGTGCTGGACCGCCCGGCGGGCAGGGAAGTGGTGCTGACCGGCCGGGACCCGGCGGACTGGATGCAGCTGGCGGCGGACTACTCCACCGAGATGCGCTGCCACAAGCACCCCTATCAGCAGGGAATCACCGCCAGAAAGGGAGTGGAGTATTGAGCACCGAACCAAAACATCATCTGCCCGCAGACATTGAGCGCACCAGCATGTCCATCATTGAATCGGAACTGGAAGCACGCGGCATCACCCTGACGCCGGAAACCCGGGCGGTGGTCAAGCGGGTCATCCACACCACGGCAGACTTTGACTATGCCGAAAACCTGCAATTCACGCCGCAGGCGGTGGCCCTGGGGGTACAGGCGCTGCAGCGGGGAGTGCCCATTGTCACCGATACCAACATGGCCAGGGCGGGCGTCAGCAAACCCAGCCTTGCCAGGCTGAATACCCGGGTCTATTGTTTTATGGCGGACCCGGCGGTGGCGGAACAGGCCCGGCAACAGGGAACTACCCGGGCGGTGGCGGCCATGCATCATGCCGCCGAAACCTTGCCCGATGCCATTCTGGCGGTGGGCAATGCCCCCACGGCGTTGCTGGCCATTGCAGACCTGATTGAACAGGGGCTTCGCCCGGCCCTGGTGGTGGGAGTCCCGGTGGGCTTCGTGAACGTGGTGGAAAGCAAGGAGCGTCTGATGCAGGCGTGTGAATCTGTCGGTGTGCCGGCCATTGCCGCCATGGGGCGCAAGGGCGGCAGCAACGTGGCTGCGGCCATCTGCAATGCGCTTTTGTATACAGCCCTGGATACCCTGGACCCGACTCGTCGAGGCTGGCAATAAGAAAATGATGACCGGTTTTTTGTGTTTTCGGATACAGAAAGCCGACTTTTTTTGTCAAAATATACGATAAACCGACACTCTACGTTCCGTGGAACTCTTCAACCCGCCGTTCCTTGCAAAAGAGGGGGGCTGGATGTATGATAGAGCCAACACAGAAGGGATGGATGAAGAATGGATGCCAAACGAGTGGGCAGTCTGATCGCTTTCTTGCGTCGGTCCAAGGGATTGACCCAGCAACAATTGGCCGATCGGATCGGGGTGACCAACCGGGCGGTCAGCAAGTGGGAGACCGGTCAGGGATTGCCGGACGTGGCAGTTCTGCCGGAACTGGCGCGGGCTCTTGGGTGTACGGTGGATGAACTGCTGGCGGGGGAGCTGACCCGGAAAGGATCGGAGGAGCCTCCCGCGGCAGAACCGCCGGAAACACCTGCCCCGGGTATGCTTTTGGCACGAATGGACGACCCGGCAAGCACGGAGGACCTGGATGCTGCAGCGGCGGCCTGCTGTACTCGTCCGGTGGTGCGTTGGCCTCGCCTTGTGCTCCTGCTCATCGGGATAGGGGGCATTGCAGCGGGGCTCTGGTTTGCCGGCACCGGCCTGATGGGGACCAGCGGACAGGCTTTGCGCAGTGCTCTGGTGGTGATCTGCGGCCTGATCTGCTGTCATCAGGCAATTTTTGCGGGGCGGTTGCGCCATCAATTGGCCCTGGATATGCGCAAAAATACACAGTTGGAAGTCTATGACACCCAGGTCCTTTGGCCCAAAAATGGACGGACTCTTTCTTTGGGGGACCTGTCCGCCGTCTGTGCGGGAACGGGCAGTGTGACCTTGATCTGGGACCGCGTTCCCACCCCCATCGCGGTGGTTGTGCCGGAAACGGCATCTACCTTTTCCCAACCGGATTTCGTGGCCCGCCTGCAGCAGGCAGCGCCTGGGGCGACGGTCTCACAGATCACACCGCCCCGCCTTTCCCGCTATGTCAAGGGCCTTCTCTTTGCCTTGCTGGGGGTGCTGCTTCTTTTGCCGTCGGTTGCGGTGGCCTTTGGGGTTACCAGCTGTATTTCCCCGACCGGAAAAATCCTGACGCTGCAGCGGGACTGGGAGACCGGTGTGGTCACCGATCTGCACAGCCACACGCAGTTTCCGTATCCGGTGGTGGGACGTATGAAGGAACAGTGGCTGACAGGGGATTGCTGCGCCATCACCTACCAGACCATCGACGGCAGCACCCACGTATATCTGGCCACCTATGGTGACCGGGGAGATGGTCTGTCCTATTATTATGTGCAGAGCGCGCTGTACGGTACCTGGCGTGAAAATGACAGCGTGACTTCGCCCGGATACCAGCTGCGCCATGATGGGGAAATCACCGGCGTACAGGTTACCCCTCCCGACCGGTACGGGTGGACGTACGACAATAACGTTCAGTTCGGCACCATCGGGCTGGCACTGTGTGATGAGGACGGTCTGCCGCAATGGGTGGTGGTTCTTGGGCGGGACTATACCTTTGATGAACATGACCTGCCTGCGGCGGGGTCTACCATTGTGCTGTGTCCGGTTTCCATGGACGCCACCGCCCCCATTACGCTGACCATTTACACGCCGGAGGACCAGCAGGCGGATGAAAATGCGGCGGCGGAAGCAGCCAAGCCTTCCTTCTCCCGGGATATTGCCTGCGATGTGACGCCCGGCGGCGTTTATTTCACCTGGGATGGGGGAATCACCACCAGCAATCCCTTGAGCGGCGATTCCTGCCAACAGTACGGCATTACAGAGGTAGGGGATCTTCAACCCCTTGTCCTGCAGGAAAACGGAGCCGCCTTTTTGGTGGAAATAGATTACAATGATATCTGGATATATTGCACCAATGACCGCGGCCAGACCTGGAACTCCCATCAGTTGTTTCACGACCGGGATGTGAGGGCGGTCAGCGATAAACTGTTGGGATTTACGGACGATTCCTTCGGATATGCGGCCATCAGTACTGAGTACAGCCCCGGAGCCGGTATCGCGGTGGAGCTGTATACCACCGACGACGGAGGAACCACCTGGCAGCAAAAGACGATCCCGACCCCGCAGGTGGGGAGGGATCGGGCCATCAACGGACTGGCCTTTGGGGATGCACAGAATGGAATTGCCAGCCTGGAAAGCGGGACGGAAAACAATTGGCCGTACCTGTTTGCCACCACCGACGCGGGGAATTCCTGGCAGGAGATTGAAGTGCCCTGGGAGGATACGGATGCCGTGTGGCTGCGCTGCATTGAGAGTCTGTGGTATTCCGACGGGCGATGGTACATGCAACTGACCCAGAATCCCCAGGGCCGGAAAGTCTGTACCTTCTCAGCGGAGCAGCTTACCGGTCCCTGGACCTGTGAAAAGACAGAAGATGATCTTCGATAAACATGAGAACCTGAAGTATAAATACGGGAACCAGCAACGTCTGGTGCTGTATACAAAAACCTGTTTCCAATCACAAGAAATCGTGTCGGATCTGTCGGCTTTCCTGTCGAATCTGCCGGATTCTGCGGGAGCGTGAGAACTGCATGATAAAAGGTGTGACTTTTCATACAAAAGACGGACAGCCAAAACTGACGGAATCCGCCTAGCACTCCGGTGGGCACAAGACAGAAGGAGGATCCGCATGATGCCCGATAAGAAGATCGTCCCTTTATAATTTTTGCAAGCAGAGGGTGATTGGTACAAGAAAAGTCACCATCATAGGTGAAACAGAATAAGAAATAACAAGCGGAGAAAAACAGGGACTGGAAATAGTGCGGGGCCCGTGCTATGATAATTGGGTCGAATAAGAAAGAAAAAACCGCTTTTTTGTCGAATCTTGGCTGTAAGAAAGTAGCTGTGCAGTGAAAATGAGGCTGCGCACAATTTGAAAAGAATGTACATAGAAAAAGGAGACCCATATGCCCTGTACCACGATTCTGGTTGGAAAGAAAGCCAGCCATGACGGCTCTACGATCATTGCCCGCAATGATGACGGCGCCTTTGAAGCCAAGCGTCTGCTGGCCCACCCGGCCAGAGAGAAGGCAGCTACCTACAAAACGGTCATCTCTCACCTGACGGTGGAGCTGCCGGAAAACGCCATGCGCTATACCGACTGCCCCAACGTGAACAAGTCCAACGGCGTCTGGCCCGCCTGCGGCATCAACGAGGCCAACGTGGCCATGACTGCCACCGAGACCATCACCAGCAATGCCCGGGTGGTGGGTGCGGACCCCTATGTGCGGTATCAGGCAAAGAAAGGCCGCAACTCCAAGGAGGTTCCCGGCGGCATCGGCGAGGAAGACCTGGTAACCCTGGTGCTGCCCTACATTCATTCCGCCCGGGAAGGGGTGCTGCGCACCGGCGCGCTGCTGGAGCAGTACGGCACTTACGAGCCCAACGGCATGGCCTTTGCGGATGCCGACGAAGTCTGGTGGCTGGAAACCATTGGCGGTCATCACTGGATCGCCCGGCGGGTACCCGATGATCGGGTGGTGGTCATGCCCAACCAGTTTGGTCTGGATCATTTTGACTTTGCGGATGCCTATGGGGAACAGAAGGAACACCTCTGCTCCCGGGATCTGCAGGAGTTCGTAGAGAGGTACCGCCTGGCGCTGGATACGGGGGCTGATTTTAACCCGCGGCTGGCCTTCGGCTCCCATTCCGACGCCGATCATATCTACAATACACCCCGCGCCTGGTTCATGGCCCGGTATTTCCTGCCTCGGACCTACCAGTGGGATGGGGAGAACGCCGACTTCACCCCGGAGAGCAACGACATCCCCTGGTCCTTTGTGCCGGAGCACAAGGTGACAGTGGAGGACGTGCGGTATCTGCTGGGCTCCTATTATCAGGGAACGCCCTACAACCCCTACGACAAGAATGCCGCCGGCAAGGGCAAGTACCGCACCATCGGCGTGCCCAACAGCGATGTCTGTGGCATCATGCAGATCCGCGGCTATCTGCCTGAGGCAGTCCAGGGCGTGGAGTGGCTGTCCCTGGGCGGCAGCGGCTTCACGGCCTGCTTCCCGGTGTATGCCAATGTGACCGAGTTCCCCAAGTATCTCAGCGGTACCACCGAGACGGTCTCCACCGACAGCATCTACTGGCACAGCCGGCTCATTGCCGCTCTGACCGATGCCCAGTTCGGCAGCTCCTTGATCCTGGACGAGCGGTACCAGAACGCCGTGATGAACCGCGCCCAGCAGTTCCTGTACGAGTACGACGAGAAGATCCGGCAGGGTGAGCCTGTGGAAATCCTGAAGGAAGCCAATGGCAAGATTGCCGCCATGGTCAAGGAAGAATCGGACAAGGCCCTTGCCCAGATCCTTAAAAACGCCTCTGAGCACATGAAGATCCGCTATCACCGCGGGGATAACTAAGCGGACGCCACAAAGCAAGAAAGCAGCACCGGGCTACTGGTGCTGCTTTTTTCCTATTCTGCGCCGTTTCTTGCAGGCCATCAGCCAAATGACAGTTCAGTCACGCAGGAATTTCTGATTCATGGTACAATAAATTCGTAGATGAAACCAGCAAGATGAGGAATTCATTCCGATGATTCAGATATTATTGATTGAAGATGATACGACCATTTCTGCCGGACTGGCCTATTCTCTGGAACAGGAGGGCTGGAAGGTTAATTGCAAGGGAACACTGGCACAAGGAAGAGAAGCGCTGGAAACGGGAAGATACCAGCTGCTTCTGGTGGATGTCGGTTTACCTGACGGCAACGGCTTCGACCTGTGTGCCGCCGCCAAAAGCAGGAATATCCCGATTGTTTTTGCCACGGCGCGAGGGGATGAAGGCAGTGTCGTCTTGGGACTGGATATGGGAGCGGACGATTATATCGTCAAACCGTTCCGGCTGCGGGAAGTGGCCAGCCGTATCCGGGCTGTGCTGCGCCGGGTTGCCGGAGAGCGGGAGCAGTTGGTCCGGGTGGGAGATCTGACGGTGGATACACAGAAAGGGCAGGTGACCCGCAACGGAACTCCCGTCCTGCTTACCGCCCTGGAATATCGTCTGCTGCTTACCTTTCTGGCACATCCCGGTCAGGTCCTGACCCGGGGACAACTGCTGGAAGGAATCTGGGATGTAGCAGGAAATTTCGTCAATGACAACACCTTGTCTGTGTATATCAAGCGGTTGCGGGATAAGCTGGAAACGCCGGGACAACCCCTCATTTCCACCGTGCGTGGGATAGGATATCGGCTGGAGGTGGATGGTCATGGCAAGAAATAAGGAATTATATCTGCCCTTTGCCCTCAGTCTGGTTCTAACTCTGATTTCGGGGCTGCTCTGCGGTTTTTTTGGAGGCCCTTGGGCAGCGCTGGCAGGGGGAGGCGCTGTTCTTCTTACCACATTGATCTGGATGAGTGTAACATGGAATCGGTATAAAAAGTTGCAGCAGCTGGGAGAGTATCTGGCTTCGGTCTATGCAGGCGGGGAGCTGCTGGATATTCGTGACAATCGGGAAGGGGAACTGAGCCTTCTGAAGAATGACCTGTACAAGATCACCGTGACCCTGCGCCAGCAAAGTGACCAGCTGGCCCATGACAAGGAGTTCCTGCAGCAGCTTCTGGGCAGCATTTCCCATCAGCTGCGCACACCTCTTACCGGGATGCTGGTCATGGCGGATCTGTTGGCCCGGCCGGACCTGCCCCCGGAAAAGCGGCAGGAATTTACCGGCCAGCTGACGGCCCAACTGGAACGGATGCAGTGGTTACTGGAGCGGCTGCTGACCCTGTCCAGATTGGATGCCGGGTGCCTGGAACTGGAAAGAAAAACGATGTCTATCCCTTCTTTGCTGGATAGGGCGGCCGCTCCGGTCAGGGTGGCCCTGGAACTGCGCCGCCAGACGTTGGAAGTGGATTGCCCACAAGACCTACAGTGGGAGGGAGATGAAAAATGGACCGCAGAGGCAGTCACCAACCTGCTCAAGAATGCCTCGGAACATGCACCAGTAGGCGGTCTTGTGAAGGTTACGGTGTGCGGGAATGCCCTGAACCTCATGATCACAGTGGAAGATAATGGCCCCGGCATCCCGGAAGGGGAGATGCCCCATCTGTTCCGCCGGTTTTACCACGGCAGTAATGCGGCTCCGGGCAGTGCAGGCATCGGCCTGGCGTTGGCGGCGGAATTGGTCCGGACCCAGGGCGGCAGTGTGAAGGCTGAAAACCGGAACCCCGGCCCCGGCGCCCGTTTTATCCTCAAGCTGCCCATGCATCCCGGCAGTCTGTGACAAAACTGTCACCCGGACAGTCACCAAGAGGAAAGATACCGCCGGTATACTCAGGATGTGGGCAGCAAAACCGTTGCCCAGTCTTGATACCAGGAGGGATAAGATGGAATTACTGCGTGTGGAACACCTCAGCCGTTATTATGGGGAAGGGCCTGCCCAGGTAAAGGCGCTGGATGACGTGTCCTTCTCCGTCGAAAAAGGGGAATTCGTCGCCATTATGGGCCCTTCCGGCAGCGGAAAAAGTACCCTCATGCACCTGCTGGGAGGAGTGGACAAGCTCACCGCCGGGCAGGTGTGGGTACAGGGCACCGATCTTTACAAGCTGGACGAAACCGCACTGGCTATTTTTCGTCGGCGTCAGATCGGTCTGGTGTATCAGTTTTATAATTTGCTTCCTGTGCTCAATGTGCGGGAAAACCTGACCTTGCCTTTGCTTCTGGATGGACGCAACGTCAACGAAACCCAGTTGGAACAGCTGGCACAAATTTTGGGGATCCAGGATCGGATGAAGCATCTGCCCCATCAGCTTTCCGGCGGTCAGCAGCAGAGGGTCAGCATTGGTCGGGCCCTGATCACCAGCCCCGCACTTCTGCTGGCAGACGAGCCCACCGGCAACCTGGACAGCAAAAACAGCGGGGAAGTGATGGCCCTGCTGCGCTACTTTCACGAGAAAAAAGGCCAGACTCTGCTGGTTATCACTCACGATGAGAGAATTGCCTGCCAGGCAGACCGGCTCATCACGGTAGAGGACGGGCATATTGCCCGGGATGAGGCGGTGCGGCCATGAAAAACATCATCCATACTCTGACCCGCGCGCAGATGCGGGCCAATCCCCGCCGTACGCTGGTGACGCTGATCGGCGTAATTTTGTCTGTGACCATGCTCACGGCTGTTTTTGCGGGAGCAGATTCCTTTTTGAATCTTTTGTACCGGCAGGCAGCACAGGACAACGGCACCTGGCATGGCAGAGCTTTTGAAACCGGAGAACAGGTGGTACAAAATCTGTCCCAGGATGACCGGGTGGACCAGCTGGGTCTGGCAGCCGGCTGGGGCATGGTCCCGCTGGACGATCAGAACAGATGGGGCGCGGCCCTTTATGGAGTGAACCAGTCTTTTTACCAGCTCCTGGGAGTGGAGTGCCTGGAAGGTACCCTTCCTGCCAAAGAGAACGAACTGGCCATCACCCGGACTA
This sequence comes from uncultured Gemmiger sp., assembly GCA_944382785.1. GTDB lineage: Bacteria > Bacillota > Clostridia > Oscillospirales > Ruminococcaceae > Gemmiger. The sequence continues at coordinate 59,491 of CALWNO010000006.1, forward strand.
TAGCTGAAAAGACCGGATGGAAACTTGGAGAACAAGTTTCCTTGGATCTGCTGCGGGTCTGGACTCCGCAAGGGATGGATTCCACCGGGGCTACAACCTATCGTCAAACCAGCGGACTGGGAATCATGGGATTGTCGGACAGCTACGTGATTCACTCTGTGGGGGAAAATCAGTTCACGATTACCGCGATTGTAGACCCGGGCGGCTTTGATGACCAGAATGTGCTCACCTGGGAACCATGCTTCACGGCGCTGGAGGAGCAGATTCCCCCGGATGGACTGTGGTGCGCTTACTATACCGTTAATCCGCTGGGGCAGGAACTGTATAACCTGATGGAAGATATTCAGAACTGGCAGGCAGCCTTGCCTGCCGATGCCGGGGGAGTGGGGACCATTGATCTGAACCGGCAGCTCCTGCTCTACTATGGCATGGATTACCCGGGCAGCCTGCTGTTGCCTGCTTTTTATGGTTTGATGGCGGTGACGCTTCTCATCATCCTGGTAGGCGCTGTGTCTCTGGCAAGAAACGCCTTTGCCATCAGTATGTCGGAGCGCACCCAAATGCTGGGAATGCTGGCCAGTGTGGGGGCGACCCGGGCACAGAAGCGGCAATCCGTCCTGTACGAAGCCTTCATCCTGGGATTGATTGGAATCCCGTTTGGGCTGGCTGCTGGCTGCGGAGGAATGGCGGTGGCCCTGATTCTCCTGAATCAACAGGTACAGGAGCTGTTTCAATTTACCCAGTCCCTTTATCTTTCGGTCCGGCCCATGTTCCTGGTTGCTGCGGCTCTGTTGGCAGCCTTGACCCTGGCGTTCAGCGCATTGCAACCCGCCTTGAAGGCCAGCAGGGTCACGCCCATGGATGCCATCCGGGGAGAAGGACAGATTCAACTGCATTCCAGTGACATGAAAACGGGGAAGCTGACCAGAATGATTTTTGGCTTCCCAGGGGTTCTGGCTCTCAAAAACTGTAAGCGGAACCGGGGGCGGTATCGGGCGATAGTCTTTTCCCTGGCGCTCAGCGTAATCGTGCTAGTGGCCGGCACCGGCCTTTCCTACTACGTAGATCGTGCCATGGGCGTGCGTTACGGGGCAGGCAGCCCCATAGCAACAGCGACCATCACCTTCAACGATCCTTCCCTGGATACAACTCCTTACACGGATGAACTGAAAGCTCTGGCAGGAACGGGGGAGGCCCGGGTTGTCGGAGGCCTGCAGGCGGGAGCAATGGGCAGTTTCACGTTGGACTGGGCAGATATGAGCCAAGAGACGATTAACTGGCTGCAAAGCCAGACCGACTTGTCGGAGGAGGAGGACACTTCCGGGGGCAGTCAAAGCAGTACCATCTATCCAACCTTGCTGGTCATGGAGGACGAGGAGTTCGCCGCTTGGGCAGGCCAGGGTGTTTCTCTGAATCCGGATTACCTGGATTGCGTTATGATTACCAGCACCTATCTGAATTATGAAGGCAGCTACACCCAACTGAAGAATGCTTTGAATCTGCGGCCTGGCTTTTCCATGGATTTTGCGCAGGAGGGTGGGTTTGCGGATACCTGGCATATAGCGGCACTGGCGGAGGATTTCCCATATTCCGGCAATACGGTCACGGACACCAGCATTGACAGCCTTACCTTACAGCTGGTGACAAGCCGCAGCGTCTTTCAGGCGTTTCTGGACCGGCAAGAGTCCCAGAACAGGGAAGGGGCCTACTACTGGCAGATCCAATATATTCACCCGGAAAGCATCTCGGCTCTGACCAACGGATTGCAAGACTGGTCCTTGAACAACAGTTATGGACTTCCCGCAGGTGTGGTCAGTGCATACTACAACACCTTGGCTATGGGTGGGTTGCAGCGCTTCGGTATGCTCCTGCAGATTCTCTGTGTTGGGTTTGTTCTGTTGCTGTGTCTGGTATGTATGGCCAATATCCATAACAGCCTCTCTACGGGAATGGAACTGCGTGCCCGGGAATACGGGATACTCCGCAGTGTAGGCATCACGCCGGCTGACTTCCGAAAAATGATTTGGCTGGAAAGCCTTTTCTACGGAATCAAAGCGCTGTGCTGGAGTTTGCCTTTGGGCTTGGGCGTCCTGGCTCTGGAATACTGTGCCATCCGGCGAGCGTTTCAATTCCCGTTCTGCCTGCCAGTGGAAATCGTTGTCCTGGCAATTGTTTTGGTGCTGGGGGTGTGTTGGTTCTCCGGCTTGCTGACCCGCAGAAACCTGGCGGAGCAGACCATTGCTCAGGCCATCCAGAAAACTATCTGCTGAACAGAAAGCCCGGAAAAAGTGTGGCTTTACGAAGGCTCTTGGAAAGAGTAATTAAAGGGCGCGTTGCAGGATATCCACCTGCGGCGCGCCCTCTTTAAGAGGGCCGCTAAAAAATAGGTCCCTGTAGCGAATGTCAGTTACCACAGGGATATGTAAGATATCAATATTCTGTGAAGAAAAAATTTTTAGAAAAAATCGCGGAAGATCTCGTAAAAATCTTCCGCGATGGTGGTGTCCCCGCCCGGGCTCGAACCGGGGGCCTCGGGCTTAGGAGGCTCGCGCTCTATCCAACTGAGCTACGGAGACATATATGGCTTTTCTTTGATTTTACGCTCTTTTTTGCGTTTCGCTCAAGGTGACGATCTGGATCTAGCAAACTGATTCGTTGGAAAACGGGTGGTTGCTCTAACGTCCTTTTCGGAAAAAATTGTGGCGTTTTCTCAAAATTGTTGCATCTCTCCGACGTTAGAAAACCGTAAAAATGCTGATGGTATTCGAACCGGAGTTCAGATTCAAAAATGGCGGTTCGCCTCTGATAAGCAACTTCTTAGGGAGCGCCCCCTCCATCCGGCTGAACTACTGAGACAGACGAAAAGCGAAGAGAGACGGAATTTTTCCCGACAGGCACGGAATGGGCAAAATGGAAAATCGCACAACCCTCAGAGGTATCGGGCCGCCATGATCGGGCGACCCGATATTCTGTCCCTCATTATACTGTCTTTTCACGGCAAAATCAAGCTGTGCTATTCCAGAGCGGCTTTGGCGGCATCGATTTTGGCCCGGGCCTCGGAGAGTTGTACCTCACAGGAGTTCAGTGTTTCCAGGCGGTTCCGGTCACCCAGGATGGCCGTCCAGTATTCGCCGTCCCGGTAGCGGAAGATAACCCACTCATACCCGTCGTATTTGGTTTTGCTTTTCTGCAGTACGGGGTAGGTGCCTACCGGGAGATATCCCACCACATCGTTGAAATTGGCGGTGTAGAAGTATTCGGTCTGTGCCCCGAACACCACCAGTTGGATGCCATCCACCGTTTCCATCTCCGGCCCGGAGGTTCCATATCCGTTAAAGTTTCCGGATTTCAGGATGGGCAGAAAATCAGTATAGCTGTAATTGAGATCGCACGCGCCGGTGATGCCGCCCACACTGCCGGTGGAAGAATACTGCCACATGGCATAGTTGCCGGAATATCCGGGCTGACTGCGGTAGTCAGCAAGCCAGAGGGGATATCCCGCCAGTTGAGACGGATTGAGGTAATTGTTGATGAAGTTGGTGTAGCTGTACCATCCGGCGTACCAGTTTTGCTGGTAGAAGATGTCCATGGCATATTGGACCAGTCCGGTCAATTGGGAGCGGCCCAGCGCCGCCAGTTTGTTGTCTTCCACATCCACAAAGACAGGATATTCCAACTGCAACCCTTCCAGAACATTCAGAAACAGACTCAGCTCATTGATCACGGCGCTCTGGCTGGTGGCATATGTGTAATAGTAGGCGCCGACCCGCAGCCCTGCGGCGTGAGCGCCGTTCACATTTTGCAGAAAATACGGGTCCACATACAATCCACTGTTGTTGCTGGAGCCCAACCGGATGATGGCAAACTGTTTGCCGGCGGCCGCCACATTGTTCCAGTTGATGCTGCCCTGGTATCTGGATACATCTATGCCGTTTTGAAAGAGTTCCATAAAAAATCCCCCTCCCTGCCTTATGATATGCAGGGAAGGGGAGGGTGGTGTTTCAGATGACCAGGCCGCCATTTTGTCCGATGACCTGCCCGGTAATGTAACCGGCATCCGGGGAAGCCAGAAAAACCAGGGTGCGGGCGATCTCTTCGGCGGTGCCCAGACGCCCCACAGGGGTCTCTTCTGCCAGCGCAGCCCGGTCATCCTCGGAAAAGGAAGCCATCATGTCGGTGTCGATGACGCCCGGCGCCACGCAATTGACTGTAATGCCGGACGGGCCTTCTTCTTTGGCCAAGGCACGGCACAGGCCGATAACACCGGCCTTGGCAGCGGAGTAATGCACTTCGCAGCTGCCGCCGGTTTGTCCCCACATGCTGCTGATGCAGAGAATGCGGCCATATTTCTGATGGATCATTCCCGGCAAAACCGCCCGGCAGGCGTAGAAGACACCGTCCAGGTCCACACTCATCATCCGCCGCCAGTCCTCGTCGGTCAAGTCGGTGAAGAGCTTCTGCTGGGCGATTCCCGCATTGCATACAAGGACGTGTGGACCGCCCAGTACCCGGGCGGTCTGTTCTACGGCGGACTGCACGGCATCGGAATCGGCAGCATCAGCCATGATAGCCAGGCAGGGAGCATCGGGGACGGTCTGACGCACGGTGTCTACTACCTGACGGGCAGCGTCCGGGTGGCTGTGCCAGGTGAAAGCCACCCGGTATCCCGCTTTGGCAAAGGCCAGCACGGCGGCTGCGCCGATGCCCCGGCTACCGCCTGTAATCAGTACGGTTTGCTGTTCAAGACTGGGTTTCATCCGTAGTCTCCTTCTGTTTTTTCAAGGCTTTGGCGGCCAGGCGTTTCTGCCGCAGAGAAGCAAAAAATTGCTGCAAAAGCTGCTGGGACTGCTCCTCCATCAGGCCGTGCTCGATCACCGGGTGATGGTTGAAGGGGAGGGAAAACAGGTCTGTCAGAGACCCGCAGCACCCGGCCTTCGGATCGCAGGCGGCATACACGATGCGCCGCAGCCGGCTGTTGATGATAGCGCCGCTGCACATGGGGCAGGGCTCCAGGGTCACAAACAATTCACACTGCCACAGCCGCCAGCCGCCCAGTGCCCGGCAGGCCTGGTCAATGGCCATCAATTCGGCGTGATACAGGGCGTTTTTGCCGCTCTCCCGCAGGTTGTGGGCGCGGGCAATGATGACGCCGTCCTTGGCAATGACCGCTCCGACGGGGACTTCCCCGGCTTCAAAAGCAAGCCGCGCTTCTTCCAGCGCGGCCTGCATCAATTCCTGATCTGTCATGAAAGCATCACCCGACCTGGTTCAGATAAACGCTGAAAAATGCCAGGAACAAAACGGCCACGGTGTAGGCGGGGCTGGTAAAGACCGCCCAGGCATCCACGCCGGGACGCAGCCCGGCGGAAAAGCGAAAGCCCTGCCGCATGGCATGCCAGATCAGCCAAAGGGCCAGCGGCGGGAAGAAGAGGAGCACAAACAGTTCGGCGCACAGGGCGGTGGCATCTGCGGCGTACAGCTGCAGATACGCGACCACAAAAGCCAGTGTGTTGTTCACAAAATGCAGCAGCATACCGGGCAGGATGCTGCCGGTACGCTCGGTCAGCCAGCCAAGAAAGACACCGCACACAAATGCCGTGATGCCCTGGGCCAGATCCATGTGCAGCAAGGCAAACAGAAGAGCCGGGGCAAAGACGGCGGCCGCACTTCCGCAGGGGCGCATGAGCCCCTGCAACGCGCCGCGGAAGAAGAGCTCTTCCAGTATGGCAGGCACCACACACAGGCTTAAAAAGCTGATCACCAGCGCGCTGCCGCCGGCGGGAAGGGAGGTGGCACTGCCGCCGGTGCCCAACAGGTGCCCCAACAATCCGCCGAAGAGGTTGGCGGCGTTGGCAATGCCCAGAAACACCGGCAGGCAGAATGCCGGACTCCATGGCGCGGGGATCAGCAACCGCAGGTCCTCCGCACGCAATCGGGTCAGGCGAAGCAACAGAAAAACGGGCAGCAGAATGCCGCCGATGGCGACGACCATAGAAAGAATTCCGGCTTCCGTCTGGGAAAAGCCGGTGGGGCTGGTCAGGGTGGCGCCCGGCACCCGCAGACTCATGAAGAGAGAGACCAGCGCTTCCAACAGAGAGCGGGCGGCCAGATATCCCACAGCAGCCAGAGCGCACCAGGAGGCGGCTCCCTTGACCCCGCGGGTTTTTGCGATTTTTTGCAACGTTCCTATCTCCATTTCAGGGGCGGAGCGTGCCGCACCGCCCAAGCTGACATCCAATATGATCAAAATCCTGAATCATAGTTAGTGTACCACAACATGCCCGGCCATACAAGCGGGCCCACAGGCAGTTCCCACACAATAAAAAACAGCCCCGTCGGTTGTGCGGACCGAAGAGGCTATCAAGAGGAAGGAAAATGAATCGTGTCAGTCAAAGGTGTGTGCGGCACCCTTGACTTTCTTATCTAATCATAGTACAGTAGGCGTGATAAGTAAAATTCAATTTTTTCACATGATACCTGAATTTGATTCAACACAAGGAGCATCACGGTATGACGCTGCTCAGCTGCCTGATTTTTTCCACCATCGCCCAGGAAGGTTCCTTTGCCCGCACGGCGGAACAGCTGCATCTGACCCCTTCCGCCATCAGTCACGCGGTAGCGGGAATGGAGTCGGAATGCGGATTCCCTCTGTTTACCCGCACCAAAACCGGTGTGACCATGACGGCTGCGGCCGAAAGTCTGATGCCCGCCGTGCGCCGGGTGCTGGCCAGCAGTGAGTCTCTGGACCAGTCCATTGCCCAGGTCAACGGGCTGCACAAGGGGGTCCTGCGGGTGGGGGTGTTCAACAGCGCCTGCGTGGTGTGGCTGCCACGCCTGGTTCCGCCCTTTGAAAAGGAGTATCCCGGCATCAAGGTGGAAGTGTACCAGGGCAGTTACGCCGATATTGCCGCATGGCTCAAGAACGGCACAGCGGAATTGGGCTTTCTGTCTGACTCCTGCTCTCAGGAGCTGGATTTTGAGCCGCTGTATACCGATCCGCTGGTCTGTATTGCACCGCCGGATTTTGTGCCCAGGCGTCCCGGGCGGGTCAGTACCGAGGAACTGCGTGGTGTGCCCTTTGTGAGCCAGCGCGCCGATACGGACGCCGATATCCAGAATTATCTCAAGCGCAATGATCTGCATGTACATACCGCCTGTTACGTCATTGATGACGAATCCATGGTGGGGATGGTGGCTTGCGGGCAGGGGGTGGCCATCATGCCGCAGCTGCTTCTGACCCGGCCCAGCCGGGAAACGGGGGTGCAGGTCCTGGCGCTGGAACCGGCGGCAGGGCGCAGCATTGGCCTGGCGTGCCTGGATAAAAACGGACTTTCCCCGGCAGCACGGGAGTTCGCCCGCCGAGTGCGTGATTTTTCCAAGACTTTCTGAAAAAAGCAAAGGCAGGTGCCCTTGACAAACGGCCGGGACTTTGTTATACTTTTACGGCAATCGTTTGAAAGGCTGCTCCGTTCGCACAGGATGGCGTATGCTGGTAGCCGATAAGTCAAGATTGTGATGAGCACATATATCAAGTATGGCTCCCGTTAGTCATGATCGAGAAAGAGGTGAACTGCAAATGAAGGAAGGCATCCATCCGAAGTATATGGATTGCACCATCACCTGCGCCTGCGGCAACGTCATCCAGACCCGTTCTACCCGTCCGGAGATCCGCGTCGAAGTCTGCAGCAAGTGCCATCCGTTCTACACCGGCAAGCAGAAGCTGGTTGACACCGGCGGACGCGTCGAGCGCTTCAAGCGCCGCTATGCCAAGGCTGGCAAGTAATCATGTTTCGCTTTACCCCAGATGGCAACATCTGGGGGCTTTTTGCTTGTATGCCCAAAATAAAAGGAGCACGCCATGCCCGATTATCAGACCATCCGCGGCAGAGCCCGGTATGAATATGAAGAAAAGCGCAGCCGATTCATCGGCACGGCTTCTTTTGCGGACACCGAGGAGAAAGCCCAGGCGGTGCTGGAGGCGGTGCGCGCCGCCAACCGCACAGCACGCCACAATGTGTATGCGTATGTGTTGCAGAATGGCCGGGTCCGCTATTCGGATGACGGCGAACCCGCCAAGACTGCCGGGACCCCGGTGCTGGAATGCATCCAGCACGCAGGGCTTTCGGATGTGATTGTGGTAGTCACCCGGTATTTCGGCGGGATTCTGCTGGGAACAGGAGGGCTGGTCCGTGCCTATACGGCAGCGGCATCCGGTGCGCTGCAGGCAGCGGAGCGGGTCAGCATGCGAAGTGTGGTGGACTGTACCCTCCGTGTGCCGTATCCGCTGTTTGAGACAGCCCGCCGCATGATCGAGCAGGCGGATACCCGGCTGGAAGAACCGGTCTTTGCGGACGATGTGACCCTGCGCTGGCGAATGCCGGCAGGGGAGGAGGGGCCGCTTTGCGGAGCGCTGCGGGAGCTGACCCGCGGAACAGCGGAGCCCACGGTGGGCCCGGAACATTACGACGCCTACTGAAAAGGGAGACCATCCACAAAAAACACGAAAAATTCACAGCTTCCAGAAGCGTTTGGCACTTTTTTATCGTATTTATATTATAGAAAGCAATATTGGCGTCCAATCTGCCGCAAGAACGGCAAAAAGGGGGAAGTGCCATGAACGTCCGCGAACAGACCCAGACCATTGAACGCCTCACCTTCAGCCGGTATGCGTCGCTGAGCGAAAATTCCCGTGGCCGTGCACGTCCCGAACCGGAAGATCCCCTGCGCCCGTGCTACCAGCGGGACCGGGACCGGATTCTGCATTGCAAGGCCTTCCGCCGCCTGAAACAGAAGACCCAGGTCTTCCTCTCCCCGGAAGGAGACCACTATCGGACCCGCCTGACCCACACCCTGGAAGTCAGCCAGATCGCCCGAACCATTGCCCGGGCCCTGCGCCTGAACGAGGATCTGACCGAGGCCATTGCCCTGGGCCATGATCTGGGACACACACCTTTCGGCCATGCGGGGGAGCGGGCGCTCAACCGGCTGTGCCCCGGGGGCTTTACCCACTACCAGCAGAGCCTGCGTGTGGTGGAATATCTGGAAAAGGACGGCAAGGGACTGAACCTGACCTGGGAGGTGCGCAACGGCATCGTCACCCACACCACCGGCGAGTGGGCCCGTACCCTGGAAGGCCGGGTGGTCCGGTACGCCGATCACATCGCCTTTCTGAACCATGATATTGAGGATGCCATCACAGCGGGGGTCCTTTCCCCGGAAGCACTGCCGGCGGATGCGGTGCGGATTCTGGGCAACACCAAGAGCCGGCGCATCACCACCATGATCACCGATCTGGTAGAGCACAGCACCGGCGGGGAGATGCACTTCTCCCCGGACGTGGAGGATGCCTACCATCTGCTGAAAGACTTCATGTATTCCACCGTCTATGTGGACAAGCAGGCCAAGCGGGAAGAAAAAAAGGTGGACAAGGTGGTGGAGGAGCTGTACGCCCGCCTGTGCGACGACCCCTCCCTTATGCCCAACTTCTATATGCAGATTGCTTATAAGGAAGGAATTGACCGTGCTGTGGTGGATTATATCTCCGGCATGAGCGACCATTTTGCCATCCGCCTGTTTGAGGACTGGCTGGTGCCCCAAAAATGGCAGGTACTGTAAAGGAAAACCTGATTTTAATCATTGATAAAAAGGAGGTGTGCCCGCGATGATCCCGCAGGAATATGTGCAGGAAGTGGCCCGGCGCAATGATATCGAAGAACTCATCGGTCAGTATGTGCAGCTGCGGCGCCGCGGACGCACCCTGACCGGGCTGTGTCCCTTCCACAATGAAAAGACCCCCTCTTTCACCGTTTACCCGGATACCCAGAGCTTCTACTGCTTCGGATGCGGAGCGGCGGGGGATGCCATCACCTTTGTGCGCAAGATCAACAATCTGGGCTATGTGGAGGCGGTCAAGCAGTTGGCGGCCCGGGCCGGTATGCCCATGCCGGAGGAGGACGACAAGGAAAGCCGCCAGCGCAGCCGTATGCTGGAGATGAACCGCTGCGCCGCCCGGTACTTCTATGAACAGCTGAACGCCAGGACGCCCCAGGCCGCCGAAGCCCGCCGTTACTGGAAGGAAAAGCGGGGCCTGTCCGATGCCGCCATCCGACGTTTCGGTCTGGGCTATGCGCCGGATGAGTTCGGCGGGCTGTTGCGCTATCTGCGCCGGCGCGGCTTTTCTGAAGCAGAGATCGAGGACGGCGGTCTGGCCAAGCGCAGTGCAAAGGGCAACCTGTATGACCTGTTCCGCCACCGTGTGATGGTTCCCATCATTGACGTGCGGGGCAACATCATCGCTTTCGGCGGACGGGTGATGGATGACTCCAAGCCCAAGTACATCAACAGCCCCGAAACCCTGGTCTACAAGAAATCCCGCACGCTGTTTGCCCTCAACCTGGCCAAGAAATCCACCTCCAAGCGCTTTATCCTGTGCGAAGGGTATATGGATGTCATCAGCATGCACGAGGCCGGGTTTGACACCGCTGTGTGTGCCTGCGGCACCGCTCTGACACCGGAACAGGTCAAGCTGCTCAGCGAATACGCCGAGGAGGCGGTGCTCAGCTATGACTCGGACGAAGCGGGGCAGAAGGCCACCGCCCGCAGCCTTTCCCTGTTTGCCAACACGCCGGTGAAGGTATCGGTGCTGTCCATCCCCGGCGCCAAGGATCCGGATGAGTTCATCCGCCATTACGGCAAGGAACGGTTTGAGATGATCCTGGACGGCGCCGCCAATCCGGTGGAGTTCCGACTGTCCAAGAGCAAGCAGAAATATGATCTGCGCACCGATGACGGCCGTCTGGAATATATCCGGGAGGCCATCGACATACTGGCATCGGGGAGTGTCTCTCCCACCGCTCGGGATGTGTATGCCGGGCGCATCGCGGGGGAGACGGGGGTCTCCAAGCAGGCCATCCTCTCCCAGATGGAGGGCGCCCTCAAGGGGGCAGCCCGCCGTGCCCGCCGCAAGGAACAGCAGGAAATGGCTGCCCAGGGCAACGGCGCCGATATCCGTGTGCCCTATGAGAGAGGCGGCCAGGAGGCCATGGGAGCCGCGGCTGCGGCCCGTCAGCTGGTGGCAGCCATGCTCCAGGACCCGGACCAGATTGCCTATGTGCGCAGCCGACTGGATCTGGACGAGGTGCCTGAACCGGAGATCCAGGCCGCCGTCCGTGCCATCTATGACTGCGCGGATAAGGGCATCCCCATCAATGCGACCTCCCTGGCTTCCTGCCTGGAAGATTCGGCCTATACCCTGGTTATGAAGGTGCAGGCCCAGAACAGCGGGCAGCGGCTGGTGCGCCAGGACATCGACATGTTCCTGGAACGCCTGCGGCATGCCACCCCCAAAAGCAAACAGGCCGCCAAAACCAGTGACGAGGATTTCCGCAGACTGTTCGCTTCCATTACTCAGGAAAAAGTCCATGACCCGCCCACCGGTACACCATAAGGTGACCTTGGGCCAGAGGGCTTTTGAATAGATCCCGTTCCTGTGACGGGCACAGACAACAGACCGCGTCGAAAGGCGAGGCGGTCCGCAAAAAGGAGATTTACTTATGGCAGAAAAGAAAGATCCCATCCGTGCATTGATCGAACAGGGCCGCCGCGTCGGCAAGCTGACCAACAGCGAGATCGGCGATGCAATGGAGGAAAGCGGCCACGGTCTGGACGTGGAACAGATGGAAAAGCTGTATGAAGAGCTGGAAAGCCATGGGATCGAAGTGGTGGACGATGACCCCGTGGCTGACGGCGCGGATTCGGCACTGACCGAGGACAATGTGGATGATTTTGAGGACACCCTGGCCACCGAAGGCGTGGCCATCGACGACCCCGTCAAGGTGTACCTGAAGGAGATCGGCCGTGTGCCTCTGCTGACGCCCGAGGAGGAGGTCAAGCTGGCGCTGGCCATCCAGAACGGCGGCAAGGAAGGGGAGCGGGCCAAGCAGCGCCTGAGCGAAGCCAACCTGCGTCTGGTGGTTTCCATCGCCAAGCGCTATGTGGGCCGCGGCATGCAGTTCCTGGATCTGATCCAGGAAGGCAACCTGGGCCTGATCAAGGCGGTGGAAAAGTTCGACCATACCAAGGGCTTCAAATTCTCCACCTACGCCACCTGGTGGATCCGGCAGGCCATCACCCGTGCCATTGCGGACCAGGCCCGTACCATCCGCATTCCAGTGCATATGGTGGAAACCATCAACAAGGTCAAGAAGGTTTCCAGCCAGCTGCTGCATGAAAACGGCCATGAACCCAGCGCGGAGGAGATTGCCGAGCGCCTGGACATGCCGGTGGACAAGGTCCGGGAGATCATGCGCGTGGCCCAGGAACCTGTCAGCCTGGAAACGCCCATCGGTGAGGAGGAGGACAGCCATCTGGGCGATTTCATCCCCGACGATGAAGCCCCTGTCCCGGCGGAAGCTGCCAGCCAGACCCTGCTCAAGGAGCAGCTGGCGGATGTGCTCAAGACCCTGACCCCCCGGGAGGAAAAGGTCCTGCGGCTGCGCTTTGGCCTGGAGGATGGCCGCCCCCGCACGCTGGAAGAGGTGGGCAAAGAGTTCAACGTGACCCGTGAACGTATCCGCCAGATCGAAGCCAAGGCGCTGCGCAAACTGCGCCATCCCAGCCGCAGCAAGAAGCTGCGGGACTTCCTGGATTGATGTCCGGCTGTCAATAAAATAAGCAAGGAGCCCGCGAGAGCCGTTCGGCCTGCGGGCTCCTTTTCTGCCGGGGGAAAATGTCAAGAGCCATGATATACAAATCCGATGCAGTGCGCATGGTCAAAATGACGGGGAAGCAGGGGCGCCAGGGTTTGTCAAGGGGCAAATCCATGTGGAAAAACAGCAAATTGACGAAATTATTCACACGGGTCCGGGCGTTCAACGAAAAATGGTAAAAGTGCGATCCCATGCAAAAAACGCGAAGGAACGGCCACAATTTCCCAAAAACGCTTGACAAATACCCCTTGATCTTATATACTAATTCAGTATCACAAAAATGGAATAGAGCGCCCTAAAGGAACCGCGCTGTCCGGGTCGAAACAAAAACTTTGTTAAAAATGACGAAGATGACCCATAAGCGAGCCCTTTGCGTGGTCAGCTTTGTCTAATTCAACGGAATAGGAGTGGTCGCATTTTATGGTAAAGGTCAAGCCCGTACACAATGGCCGCACGACCAGAATGAGCTTTTCCCGCATCAACGAAGTGATCGGGATGCCCAATCTGATCGAAATCCAGAAAAACTCGTACAACTGGTTCCTGGAAGAGGGCCTGCACGAGGTCTTCCATGACATTGCCGCCATTGAGGATTATACCGGCAACCTGGTCCTGGAATTCATCGATTACCGTCTGGACAAGCACCCCAAATATACTATTAAGGAATGCAAGGAGCGCGACGCCACCTATGCCGCGCCCCTGTACGTCACTGCCCGTCTGATCAACAAGCAGACCGGCGAAGTGCAGGACCAGGAGATCTTCATGGGCGATTTCCCGCTCATGACCGATTCCGGCACCTTCATTTCCAACGGCGCCGAGCGTGTCATTGTCTCTCAGCTCGTTCGTTCCCCCGGCGTATTCTATTCCTCCACCAAAGACCGTGCTGGCAAGGACCTGTTCACCGCCACCATGAACCCCAACCGCGGTGCCTGGCTGGAGTATGAAACCGATTCCTCCGATGTGTTCTATGTGCGCATCGATAAGAACCGCAAACTGCCCATCACCACCTTCCTGCGGGCACTGGGCCTGGGCAGCGATGACCAGATCCGCCAGTTCTTCGGCGAAGGGGAAGCCAAGATCGTGGCTACCCTGGAAAAGGACACCACCCACAACACCGAGGAAGGCTTGCTGGAATGCTACCGCAAGCTGCGTCCCGGCGAGCCTCCCACGGTGGAAAACTCCCGCAGCCACATCAACGCGCTGTTCTTTGACCCCCGCCGGTATGACCTGGCCCGGTTCGGCCGCTTCAAGATGAACAAGAAGCTGGCGCTGGCCCGCCGCATTGCCGGTTTCCGCGCCGCTGAGGATATCATCGCGCCCCTGACCGGCGAACTGCTGGTCGCCAAGGGCGAAAAGATCACCAACGAAAAGGCCGCCGAGATCGACGCCGCCGGTGTCACCCGCGCCACCGTCTGGGTGGAGCACAAGAACGAAGACCCCATGCCGGTCATCGTCATCTCCAACGGCTGCGTGGATGCCCAGCCCTTCTTCAGCTTCAATGTGGAAGAGTGCGGCATCAACGAGCGCGCTTCCTTTGCCGAGATCCGCAAGATCCTGGAAGCTACCTCCGACCCCGAGGAGCAGAAGGAACTGCTGCGCCGCAATCATGACGTGCTGATCAGCCGCACCGTCACTGTGGACGATATCTTTGCTTCGGTCAGCTACCTGATCGGTCTGGACCACGGCATCGGCACCACCGACGAGATCGACCATCTGGGCAATCGCCGGGTGCGCAGCGTGGGCGAGCTGCTGCAGAACCAGTTCCGCATCGGTTTTGCCCGCATGGAGCGCGTTGTGCGCGAGCGCATGACCCTGCAGAATCAGGAGTCTGTGGACAAGATCACCCCCCAGAGCCTGGTCAACATCCGTCCCGTGGTTTCCGCCATCCGTGAGTTCATCGGTTCCAGCCCGCTGTCTCAGTTCATGGACCAGAACAACCCTCTGGCCGAGCTGACCCACAAGCGTCGTCTGTCCGCCTTGGGCCCCGGCGGTCTGTCCCGTGACCGCGCCGGCTTCGAAGTCCGTGACGTTCATTACACCCATTACGGCCGTCTGTGCCCCATCGAGACTCCCGAAGGTTCCAACATCGGTCTGATCTCCTACCTGGCTTCTTTCGCCAAGATCAACAAGTACGGCTTCATCGAAGCTCCTTACCGCAAGGTGGACAAGGGCACCGGCCATGTCACCGACGAAGTGGTGTATATGCCCGCCGACGTGGAGGACGAGTACATTGTCGCCCAGGCCAACGAAAAGCTGGACGAAAACGGCTGCTTTGTCCGTTCCCGCGTCTCCTGCCGTCACCGCAACGACATCCAGGAATTCCCCCGCGAACTGGTGGACTTCATGGATGTTTCTCCCCGGATGATGGTTTCCGTGGCCACCGCCTCCATTCCGTTCCTGGAAAACGATGACTGTAACCGTGCTCTGATGGGCTCCAACATGCAGCGCCAGGCGGTGCCTCTGATGGTCACCCAGCAGCCCATCGTTGCCACCGGCATGGAATACAAGGCTGCCACCGACTCCGGCGTCTGTGTCCTGGCTGCCCATGCGGGCACCGTGGAATCCGTGGATGCCGACAAGATCGTGGTCCGCTGCGAGGACGGCACCACCGACACCTACGAACTCATCAAGTTCATGCGCTCCAACCAGGGCACCTGCGTCAACCAGCGTCCCATTGTGGAACTGGGCGACCACATCGAAGCCGGCGAAGTTCTGGCCGACGGCCCCGCCACCAAGAACGGCGAGATCAGCCTGGGCAAGAACGCCCTGGTCGGTTTCATGACCTGGGAAGGTTACAACTACGAGGACGCCGTCCTGCTGAACGAAAAGCTGGTTCGCGAGGACGTGTACACCTCCATCCACATTGAAGAATACGAATCCGAAGCCCGTGAGACCAAGCTCGGACCCGAAGAGATCACCCGTGACATCCCCAACGTGGGCGATGATTCCCTGAAAGATCTGGACGAGCGCGGCATCATCCGCATCGGCGCCGAAGTCAAGACCGGCGATATCCTGGTCGGCAAGGTCACCCCGAAGGGCGAGACCGAGCTGACCGCCGAAGAGCGCCTGCTGCGCGCCATCTTCGGTGAGAAGGCCCGGGAAGTCCGCGACACCTCTCTGCGCGTGCCCCATGGTGAGTACGGCATCGTCGTGGATGTGAAGGTCTTCACTCCCGAAAACAGCGACGAGCTGCAGCCCGGCGTCCGCCAGTGCGTGCGCTGCTACATCGCCCAGAAGCGCAAGATCAGCGTGGGCGACAAGATGGCCGGCCGTCACGGCAACAAGGGTGTTGTGTCCCGCATCCTGCCTCAGGAGGATATGCCTTTCCTGCCTGACGGCACCCCGCTGGACATCGTGCTGAACCCCCTGGGCGTTCCGTCCCGTATGAACATCGGTCAGGTGCTGGAAGTCAACCTGGGCTATGTGGCCAAGGCTCTGGGCTGGAAGGTGCAGACCCCTGTATTCGACGGCGCCCACGAAAGCGATCTGCGTGATTGCTTTGCCGAGGCCCGTGAAAAGTGGCACGGTGAGAATGCTCCCGAGTATCCCACCAAGCTGGATCGTCTGATGGGCACCAAGGGCCACATCATCGACTTCAGCAAGATCGATCTGACCGACGACGGCAAGACCACCGTTTACGATGGCCGTACCGGTGAAAAGTTCCCCTCCAAGGTTACCGTCGGCTATATGTACTACCTCAAGCTGCATCACCTGGTTGATGATAAGATCCATGCCCGTTCTACCGGTCCCTACAGCCTGGTCACCCAGCAGCCTCTGGGCGGCAAGGCCCAGTTCGGCGGCCAGCGTTTCGGCGAAATGGAAGTCTGGGCGCTGGAAGCCTACGGCGCTGCTTACACCCTGCAGGAAATCCTGACCGTCAAGTCCGACGACGTGGTGGGCCGTGTCAAGACCTATGAAGCCATCGTCAAGGGCGAGGATGTGCCCAAGCCCGGCATCCCCGAAAGCTTCCGCGTCATGCTCAAGGAACTGCAGAGCCTGGGCCTGAACATTGTGGTTCAGGACGTTGACGGCAATGAGGTGGATATCCGTCAGGAATATGACGACGATGAGACCGGCTTTGAGGGCAGCGATCTGCCCGGAGGCGAAAGCGTTCTGCTGGAAAGTGAGCTGCAGGACGAGTACAGCGTGAAAGATGCCGACGAAGGCTTTGACAGCGACCTGGACGAGGACCAGGAGCCCAACGCCGAGGACCTGGCCAGCATCGAAAGCGAAGATCTGTTTGACGGCGAATGATGCCGCAGCCGTGTTCTGACCGCCTGCCACACCTGAGTGAATGAGAGGGTTCGCTGAATGGAAAATAAAGAGTTCGATTCTATTAAGATCGGCCTTGCGTCTCCGGATCAGATCCGTGCCTGGAGCTACGGCGAGGTCAAAAAGCCTGAAACCATCAACTACCGCACCCTGAAGCCGGAGCGCGACGGCTTGTTCTGCGAGCGCATTTTTGGACCTACCAAGGACTGGGAATGCCACTGCGGCAAGTACAAGCGCATCCGCTACAAGGGCAAGATCTGCGACAAGTGCGGCGTCGAAGTGACCCGCGCCAAGGTCCGCCGCGAGCGCATGGGCCACATTGAGCTGGCTGCGCCCGTTTCCCACATCTGGTACTTCAAGGGTATCCCCAGCCGCATCGGCCTGATGCTGGACATCGGCCCCCGCCAGCTGGACAAGGTGCTGTACTTTGCCAACTACATCGTCACCGATCCCGGTTTTACTCCGCTGGAGAAAAAGCAGCTGCTGACCGAGCGCGAGTACAAGGAAATGCGGGAAAAGTACGAGGATACCTTCGAAGCCGGCATGGGCGCCGAAGCCGTCCAGAAGCTGCTGGCCGAGATCGACCTGGACAAGCTGTCCAATGAACTCCATGAGGAGCTGGAAAAGGCCAGCGGCCAGAAGCGTGTGCGTCTGCTCAAGCGTCTGGAGTGCGTGGATGCCTTCCGCCTGTCCGGCCAGCGTCCGGAATGGATGATCCTCAACGTGGTTCCGGTCATTCCGCCGGATATCCGCCCCATGGTTCAGCTGGACGGCGGCCGTTTCGCCACCTCCGACCTGAATGATCTGTACCGCCGCGTCATCAACCGC
This sequence comes from uncultured Gemmiger sp., assembly GCA_944382785.1. Lineage (GTDB taxonomy): Bacteria > Bacillota > Clostridia > Oscillospirales > Ruminococcaceae > Gemmiger. Next base: position 77,295 of record CALWNO010000006.1, read on the forward strand.
AACAACCGTCTGAAGCGCCTGCTGGAGCTGGGCGCTCCCGACATCATCGTGCGCAACGAAAAGCGCATGCTGCAGGAAGCAGTGGACGCTCTGATCGACAACGGCCGCCGCGGCCGTCCGGTCACCGGCCCCAACAACCGTGCCCTGAAGAGCCTGTCCGATATGCTGAAGGGCAAGCAGGGCCGCTTCCGCCAGAACCTGCTGGGCAAGCGTGTTGACTACTCCGGCCGTTCTGTTATCGTCGTCGGCCCCGAGCTGAAGATGTATCAGTGCGGTCTGCCCAAGGAGATGGCCCTGGAGCTGTTCAAGCCCTTCGTCATGAAGGACCTGGTGGAGAAGGGGATCGCTTCCAACATCAAGGCCGCCCGCAAGAAGGTGGAGCGCTCTTCTCCCGAGGTCTGGGACTCTCTGGAGACCGTCATCAAGGGCCACCCGGTTCTGCTGAACCGCGCGCCTACGCTGCACCGTCTGGGCATCCAGGCCTTCGAGCCTGTTCTGGTGGAAGGCCGCGCCATCAAGCTGCACCCTCTGGTCTGCACTCCCTTCAACGCCGACTTTGACGGCGACCAGATGGCCGTCCACCTGCCGCTGTCCAAGGAAGCCCAGCGGGAAGCCAAGATGCTGATGCTGGCCTCCGGCAACCTGCTGAAGCCCTCCGACGGCGAACCCGTCACCGTGCCCACCCAGGATATGATTCTGGGCAGCTACTACCTGACGCTGGTCAACCCCGACGACAAGGGCCACGGCAAGATCTTCCGCGATGAGGCGGAAGCCATGATGGCCTACTCCGAGGGCATCATCACCCTGCAGGCACCTATCAAGGTGCGCCGCACCATGACCTTCGACGGCGTGGAGGAGAGCGCTCTGGTGGATACCACCATGGGTCAGATCATCTTCAACACCCCCATCCCGCAGGATCTGGGTTATGTGGACCGCACCGATCCGGAACACAAGTTCGACTACGAGATGAATCCCCGCACCCTGAAGATCGCTTCCGGCGGCAAGTCCGACAAGCTGACCAAGAAGGGCCTGCCTGATATCATCAGCCGCTGCCTGACCAAGCACGGCACCAAGGCCTGCGCCACGATGCTGGATGCCATCAAGGCCCAGGGCTACAAGTATTCCACCTTGTCCGCCATCACCGTTGCCGTGCCGGATGCCATTATCCCCGAAGAGAAGCCGGCCATCCTGGCAGCGGCGGACAAGAAGATCGAGAAGGTCATGAAGAACTTCAACCGTGGCCTTCTGTCCGACGAGGAGCGCTACAAGAAGACCGTTGAGGTCTGGCAGGCAGCCACGGAGGAAGTCTCCACCGCTCTGTCCACCAACCTGAAGGCTCATCACCAGCGCAACCCCATCTATATGATGTCCGACTCTGGTGCCCGTGGTTCTATGGACCAGATCAAGCAGCTGGCCGGCATGCGCGGTCTGCTGGCCAACACCGCTGGTAAGACCCTGGAAATGCCCATTCGCGCCAACTACCGTGAAGGCCTGAACATCTTGGAGTACTTTATCTCCTCTCGAGGCGCTCGTAAGGGCCTGACCGATACCGCTCTGCGTACCGCCGACTCCGGTTACCTGACCCGCCGTCTGGTGGATGTTTCCCAGGAAGTCATCATCCGTGAGGAAGACTGCCATGCCACCGAAGGCATCCTGGTCAGCGAGATCAGCGAGGGCAACGCTTCCATCGAATCCTTTGCCGAGCGTCTGATCGGCCGTTATGCCCTGCATGATGTGCTGGATCCCAAGACCGGCGAGCTCATCGTGTCCAAGGACAAGATGATGGATATGTTTGACGCCGAAAAGATCGAAAAGGCCGGCATCACCGAGCTGGAGATCCGCAGCGTCATGACCTGCCGTGCTCATGTGGGTGTGTGCGCCCGCTGCTACGGCTCCAACATGTCCAACGGCCAGCGCGTCAAGGTCGGCGAATCCGTCGGCATCATCGCGGCCCAGTCCATCGGTGAACCCGGTACTCAGCTGACCATGCGTACCTTCCATACCGGCGGTATCGCATCGGCCGAAGATATCACTCAGGGTCTTCCTCGTGTTGAAGAACTGTTCGAAAGCCGCCGCCCCAAGGCCATGGCCATCATGTCCGAGATCGCCGGCACCGTCCATATCGACGATACCAAGAAGACCCGTCACGTGGAAGTACTGGGTCAGGACGACAACGGCGCCCCGGTTACCAAGAGCTACATCATCCCCTTCGGCCAGCGCCTGAAAGTGATGGAGGGCGACGTCATCGCCAAGGGTGCTCTGCTCACCGAAGGCCATGCCTATCCCCAGGACATCCTGGCAGTCAAGGGCCGCATTGCTACCCAGAACTACCTGATCAGCGAAGTCCAGAAGGTCTATCGTCTGCAGGGCGTGGAAATCAACGATAAGCACATTGAAGTTATCGTCCGCCAGATGATGCGCAAGGTCCGCATCGAGGACGCCGGCTCCAGCGACTTTATCGTGGGCAGCGTGGTCAACCGCCGCGATGTCATGATTGAAAATGAGAACATCCAGGCCCGCATTGATGCCGGTGAGACCGACCTGAAGCTGGTCCAGGCCAGCCAGGTGCTGCTGGGTATCACCAAGTCCAGCCTGGCCACCGACAGCTTCCTGTCTGCCGCTTCCTTCCAGGAGACCACCCGTGTTCTGACCGAAGCCGCCATCAAGGGCAAGGTCGACCCGCTGGCCGGTCTGAAGGAAAACGTCATCATCGGTAAGCTGATCCCCGCCGGTACCGGTCTGCCGGAGGTGGAGGAGGAGCTGGTCCGCGCCGAAGCGGAACGCGACGCCAACAACAGCGCCTATGACGATGTGAACTGATCCGGTTAATTAACCAACACAGCCCCGCTGCAGGTTTCTGCAGCGGGGCTGTTTGTATGTTGGGAAATCTGCGTGTATAATAAAAGGAGCGCCGACAGATCTGCGACTCTGTCCGGCGAAAAAAGAATGAGGGCGGCTCTGGCCGTCCATACTATATGGAAGATCAAGGAGGGAAATCCATGCCCGATACATTGAAAGAACGCAGTGAGATTGATCCGCAGTATCAGTGGGATCTGACCCGTCTGTACAAGGACGATGCCGCCTGGGAGCAGACATTGTCCGGTCTTGATGCACAGGTGCAGACGGTGGCCGCTTTTGCCGGACGCCTGAAGGATGCTGCAACCATCCGAAAGTACCTGGATGCTTCGGTCGCCCTGTCCCGCACCCTGTCCAATTTGTACTGCTACGCCTCCATGCGCCGCAGCGAGGACACCCGTGCGGAAGCGGCCCAAAGCATGTATGCCCGTATCTCGGCGGCGTATGCCGGGGCGGTGGCGGCCCTGTCCTTTGCGGAACCGGAAATCCTGGCGCTGCCGGAGGAAACCCTGCGGCAGATTCAGAAGGATGACTGCCTGCGGGACTATCGCTTTGTGCTGGAAAATCTGATCCGGCAGAAACCCCACACCCTTTCCGCACCGGAGGAAAAGCTGCTGGCCTCCTTCACCGAGGTGCTGGGGGCACCGGCGGATATTGCCGACAGCCTCCAGGACGCTGACCTGGTTTTTGACAGTGCTAAAGACGGGGCAGGGGAGGAACACGAGGTCACCGGCTCCAATTATATCCTGCTGCAGACCTCTTCCGACCGCACTCTGCGGGAAAATTCCTTCCGCAGTTTCTACAAGACCTACCGCAACCATATCAACACCTTTGCCGCGACCTATGCAGGGGCGGTGAAGGCAGCTACCGCCGAGGCGGCCGTCCGGCATTACGAATCTTCCCGGGCTATGTCTATGGCAGGGGAGAACATCCCCGCCGAAGTGTATGACAACCTGGTGGCATCCGTGCGGGCCCATCTGCCTTTGATGTACCGGTATGTCAAGCTGCGCAAGCGTCTGCTGGGCATTCAGGATCTGCACTATTATGATGTATATGCGCCGCTCACCGGGGAATCCACTGCCCGGTACACCTATGACCAGGCCAAGGAGATGGTGCTGGAAGCGGTGGCGCCTCTGGGCGAGGACTATGTATCCGAAGTGCGCCGGGGGTTCGCTCAGCGTTGGGTGGACGTCTATCCCAACAAGGGCAAGAGCGGCGGGGCATACTCCACCGGAACATACGACTCCGAACCCTATATCATGACCAACTTCACCGGCACCCTGGACAGCGTCTCCACTCTGGCCCATGAGATGGGCCACAGCATGCACAGCCTGCTGGCCCGCCGCACCCAGCCTGCCCAGTATGCCGACTACACCCTCTTTGTGGCGGAGGTTGCCTCCACCGTCAATGAAAACCTCATGATCGAACAGCTGCTCAAGACCGAGCAGCGCCCCGATGCCCGGCTGTTCCTGCTGAACCAGTACCTGGAAAACTTCAAGGGCACCGTATTCCGCCAGACCATGTTTGCGGAGTTCGAGCGGGAAGCCCACGCCATGCGGGAGCGGGGAGAGGCCCTGAGTCCTGCCGCCCTGAACCAGCTGTACGGCAATCTCGTCCGGGATTACTTCGGACCGGAACTGATCATGGATGAGGAAGTCCGGCTGGAATGGGCTCGCATTCCGCATTTCTACCGGCCTTTCTATGTCTATAAGTATGCCACGGGGTACTCCACCGCCGTGGCTCTGTCTGAAGGCATCCTGAAAGAAGGGGAGCCTGCCCGCAAGCGGTATCTGGAGTTTCTGTCCATGGGCGGCAGCGCCTGTCCGCTGGATGAACTGCGTCATGCCGGTGTGGACCTGACCACCCCGGCGCCGGTGGATGCGGCACTGGAAAAGTTCGGCCGCTTGCTGGACGATGCCGAAGCCTGTGCCGAAAAGCTGGGGGAATAAACGCCGGAACAATTTTTTCCCAAAATCCCTTGACAACCCGTTGTTTATGCCTTAAAATAACAAATGCGTGATGTCCTAAAGGGGTCAGTGCGGCCTTTTGGCAGCAGATGATCCGGGACAAGCACGCAGAATAACGAAAGAAAGGAGAAAAGAAATGCCTACTTTTAACCAGCTCGTGCGCAAAGGTCGTGAGGTCCTGGTTCAGAAGAGCACCGCGCCTGCCCTTCAGAAGAGCTACAACTCCCAGAAGAAGCAGTACACCAACCTGAACAGCCCCCAGAAGCGCGGCGTCTGCACTGCTGTGCGTACCATGACCCCCAAGAAGCCGAACTCTGCTCTGCGTAAAGTTGCCCGTGTCCGCCTCACGAATGGTATCGAGGTCACCTCCTACATTCCTGGTATCGGCCATAACCTGCAAGAGCATAGCGTCGTCCTGATCCGCGGCGGTCGTGTTAAGGACCTGCCCGGTGTGCGTTACCACATCATCCGTGGTACCCTGGATACCCAGGGCGTTGCGAACCGTAACCAGGCTCGCAGCAAGTACGGCGCGAAGCGCCCCAAGGCCGGTGCCAAGAAGTAAGGAAACATCTTTTCGCCATAAAATGGTCAGCTGACCCTTTTGTGGCATGACGGGAGTTTCTATACTTTCGAGTACCGATGATATCATTTATGTGAAGGAGGGAAGAAAGATGCCCAGAAGAGGTAATGTCGCTAAACGCGAAGTTCTGGCTGATCCTATCTACAATTCCAAGATCGTCACCCGCCTGGTCAACTCGATCATGCTGGATGGCAAGAAGGGCGTTGCTCAGAAGATCGTTTACGATGCTTTCGACATCGTGAAGGAAAAGACCGGCAATGATCCTCTCGAAATGTTCGAGAAGGCTATGGAAAACATCATGCCCAGCCTCGAAGTCAAGGCTCGCCGTGTCGGCGGCTCCACCTACCAGGTCCCCCTGGAGGTCAGCCCTGCCCGCCGCGAGACCCTCGGCCTGCGCTGGCTGACTCTGTACAGCCGCAACCGTGGTGAAAAGACCATGTCCCAGCGTCTGGCAGCCGAGATCATCGACGCCACCAACAATGTCGGCGGCGCGGTCAAGAAGCGCGAGGATACCCACAAGATGGCCGAGGCCAACAAGGCTTTCGCGCACTACCGTTATTGATTCTTTTTGCAAGACCTAGGAGGTTAAAGCCATGGCAACGCCGAGAGACGTTTCTCTGCAAATGACCAGAAATATCGGTATCATGGCCCACATCGACGCAGGCAAGACCACCACCACCGAGCGTATCCTGTACTACACCGGCATCAATCACAAGATTGGTGAGGTGCACGACGGCGCCGCCACGATGGACTGGATGGAGCAGGAGCAGGAGCGTGGTATCACCATCACCTCCGCCGCTACCACCTGCTACTGGAGCCATACCGAGACCCAGAAAGATCCCGTAGCTTTCAAAAAGAACCGCCA